>NZ_JAACKB010000325.1 GCF_010892395.1 Sulfurovum sp. bin170 | reverse complement strand
TTACTATAGGTAAACTCCGTATCAATAATCTTGGTTCTTGGGATAAGCTTGTAATCATTTGGGATAGGATAGAGTAGTTTTAGTATCTCTCTGATATCCTCTTCAATATAGATGATATCACTATCTACTCTATATGAGTACCTGATGACTCTAATTACTAGCGAGAGTTCATCTTCTAAGTAGACTCTATCAGCATCATAACTTTTAACTTTTGGAGATTTTATTTTAATATTAAATCTAGATACTATATCTGCTGTATCAAATCTCCTATTTTCCCATATCATCTTATAGTATAGATGCTGGGATGCTTCACTTCTGCTAAGGATTGCATGAAATTTTGTGATAAACCTTGGATTATTAAAAAGCTCCAATATCACACTAAGTAATTTACCTTTGGTAGCTTGATACCTTTTCGTTTTATTAAACATAAAATCTGGTATTGGAAACTCTTTTAAATCCTCCTTTGGAAAATTATCTATCATATAGTCTAAAATCTGCTCTATATATCGTTTATATTTGTTTTCAAAAAACTCTCTCAACTCTTTTTTATCTAAACTTAAAAACTCCATCTCTTACCCCAAAATATAATCTAAATCCGAAGAGCTTAACTGCTTAAGTCCACCCTCATCACCACTAATAACCATATCAGTCATATCCTGCTTTTGCATCTGTAACTCCAAAATCTTCTCCTCAATAGTCCCTTTGGTTATCATCTTATAGGCAAATACTCGATTTTTTTGCCCAATTCTATGAGCTCTATCAATAGCCTGATTTTCAGCTGATTTGTTCCACCAAGGGTCAAAGATAAAGACATAATCAGCCTCGGTAAGATTCAATCCAACCCCACCAACTTTAAGCGTCATCAAAAATAGTGAGTGCTTTTTATCGTTTTGAAACTTTTCAACCAACGCCTCTCTATCTCGTGTGCTTCCTGTCATCATCAGATACTCTATCCCCATGCTCTCAGCTTTTGAGGCTATCAAATCGAGTGAGCCTAAGAAGTTTGCAAAGATAAGAACTTTGTGACCGTTTGCCACAATATCCTCCAACATCTCAAATAGCTGTTCCACCTTTGAAGAGACAATACTTTTTTCACTTTTCAGTTCAGGAGCCGAGGCAATCTGTCGCAACTCATTGAAGGCTTGGAGAATTACAAATTTTGATGAGTTTATCCCATTGGTCGCTATCTGCTGGTCTAAAATCTTTTTGTAGTAGTCTCTTTTCTCCTCATAAAACCTCTTATGAGCATCATCCATATCCACATAAATAACCTGCTCCTGTTTTGCAGGTAGCTCTGTTAGGACATCATTTTTGAGCCGTCGTAGTAAAAATGGTGAGATTTTAGCTCTTAGCACTCTTGCTACGGCTTCATTGCTATCACTCTGTATCGGCACAGCGTAATCTCTCTTGAAATCACGAATGGTAGAAAACATTCCTGCATTTAGAAATCTAAAGAGTGAATATAGTTCAAAGAGAGAGTTCTCAATAGGTGTACCACTTAGTGCAAACCGATGTTTTCCCTCTAAAAGCATCACAGCTTTTGAGATTTTTGAGTCAAGATTTTTGATATTTTGTGACTCATCCAAGATAATAGTATCAAATGTCAACTCTTTTAGCTTCTCTATATCATTTCGCACAATAGCATAAGTTGTCAAGATAATATTATGTTTTTTTAGCTCTTTTGGTTCTCTATCTGTACCATGATAACAGTAGTATGAGAGATTTGGGTTAAACTTATCAAACTCTTTTTGCCAGTTACTAAGCAGACTTCTTGGCATCACAATCAGAGATGGAGTTTTGCTTTTTGGATAGATATATGAGAGAAGTGTAATCGCCTGAACCGTCTTACCAAGCCCCATATCATCAGCCAAACAGCCACCAAATTTATTATCATAGAGATATTTCATCCACTTTATTCCATGTTTTTGATACTCTCTTAGCTTTACACCTTCTAGCTTTGGGAGTCTCTTTTTTGAAGATTTAAGCTCATTGAACCCCTCATAAAAACCTCTCGAATCACTAAATACCTTCTGCTCTTTTCTAGCGATTATCTCCTCAATCTCTGGCAAATCAAAAAATGAGACTTTGACTTTATCTTTACCATCTTTTTTGAAGACCCTCTCTAGTTTTGCCATATAATCTTTGTCGATAATAGATTTTTCACCATTTTGAAGAGGAATATATGCGTGTTTACGATAGAGATTTATCAAGTCAAAAACATCAAACTGCTCCTCACCAATATTTACACTCACATCACCTCTATCCAAAAAGTCGATTTTATCTTTGAATTTCACAGAAAGAGTTGGCGTTGAAGTGTTATAGTTATAAGCTTTGAGTTTTTCGCTACCAAAAAGTTCACACTTGGTAATAATACTATGAAGATGATTCAAAATAAACTTACCTGCCAACTCCTGATTGATAATAAACAGTCCATCCTCTTCTGAAAAGTCAAGCTCTTTTTTACCTCGTTTGAGTGAGTTTAGATTTTTAAAGATAGTTCCATAAATCTCAAATACATCAGCAAAATCACACTCATAGATAGAGATAATTTTGGTCAAATCATTCACAAGCACTATTTTAGTAATATTGAAATCATTAAAAAATTCAGGACTCAACTGCCCCACAGTAGCCGAAGTCCGAAGCACCAACTCATTCTCCACCGTAATCTTCTCAAAAATCACAGCAGGAGTTATCTGCTTGGTCTCTCTTTTCTCCTCAACACTATACCCATCATAGACAATATCAATATTTTCAAAGTGTGTTACCAAGATGGTCAAAAACTCCTCTAGCTTCTTCTCATCTATTGTTGTATTAAAGGTTTTTAGTCGCTCAAAATTATCACCAACACTAGAGACCTGTAGAACTCTATCTCCTATCAAAATATAACTGCTCGTCAAAAATTTAAACTCACTACTATCTCTAACCGTAGGTAACACAAGGAATTTATCACCCTCCCTAATCACCTCTAACTTAACTTGCAAAACCCCACTTTCAAACGAGATAGGCACATCTTTTGCACTGAATACCTTATCACTCAATCTCAACAATTCAAGCAGTCGTGGATGAGAATGCAGATATATCTCCTCACTCTCATGCTCCCAACTTATCTGAAAAAAGTCATCCTCACGACACTCATCAATGAGCTGTAAAATCTCTCTATCAAGCCCATTATAGACACGATAATCGACACCCTTTAATGGTTTGAGCTTGTTGTCACACACCTCTATAAAAGCACCATTATCATCAAAATCTATAATGTATTTAAATGAACTCTTCTCTTTGGCTCTGGTTAGAAAGCTCTTTTGTTGTTTGAATATCTCTAGCATTTTTGGTTACCATTTTTTTAAGGCTAATTTTATCTAAAGAAACTTTTTAACGGATTAAAACAGGATACTGAAGTGTTATTCTGGCATTATTTCAATAAAAAAGTAGGGTTGGTTTAACAATCCCTACCCAACTTGCAACCGAGGTATAGCACTAAATTGAATCTGCAAAGAGTTCATCACCTTCATCACGGTCTCAAATCTAGGTTTGGCATCAGGACGAAATGCTTTATATAGACTCTCTCTTCCCAAGCCTGTATCTTTGGCTATCTGTGCCATCCCTTTTGCTTTGGCAATATGTCCAATGGCTCTTATAAACTCATCATTATCCCCATCTTCAAGTACTTGTGAGAGATATTCAGCTATCGCCTCTTCACTATCAAGATACTCTGTTATATCAAAAGGTATTAGTTCACTGCTCTTCATCGCTGTACTCCTCTAGTAGTTGTTTTGCTTTTTCTATATCTTTTGATTGGGTAGATTTATCACCACCAACCAACAAAATAATTATCTTCTCTTCCCTTTTTGTAAAATAGACCCTATATCCAGGACCAGTTTTTATCCTAAGTTCTGATATATGCGTAGCAACAGGTTTTACATCACCAAAATTACCATTTTCCATTCGCTCAATGCGTCTAGCTATAGCGATACGACCTCTCATATCTTTCAGTTTAGAGAGCCATTTTGAGAAGAGTTTTGTTTTTTTTGCTTTGTACATTTTGTATTGTATCTAATTAGATACTTTGTGTCAAGGTTTTTGAGATTATATGCCATAGTCATTGAACATAAAATTAAATAGAGAACGGTTATCTAAAAAAGAGATGACACTTTTTTTGTAGGGTGGTTGCTTTTAAGCCCACCGATTAAATTTAAAAAGTGCAAACTGCTTATAAAGGATGTCTTTTTATCTACCCACTTAAGCATCTTTACGATATACTTTAAAAATCAAATTGCAATTTTAACCAAATAAAAACAAAAGGTAACATATGAGAAAAATTCTCTCGTTGATACTAACCCTAACCACCCTTTCATTCACCCAAACTTACCACAAAGGTCTAATCTTTGACGATGAGGCGTACCAAAATATCCCAAAAACAGCAAAGCTTCTTACAAGGGATTTTGAATCTCTCCCCACAGCAGTTTCACTACAACCTTACGCACCCACGGTTGGAAGTCAAGGGGCAACAGGCACATGTACAGCGTGGGCTACGGCGTATGGGGCGAGGACTATTTTGGAATCTATCACAAACAATAGGGAGTATAGTCCAAAAACAGATAGTTCTGTCTTCTCTCCGTCGTATGTCTATAATCAAATTAGAACGCGTCAAGGTTGTGATGGTGGAACGAATATTGGTAGAGCATTAGACCTTATTCAAAATCAAGGGGTGGCGAAATTGAGCCGTTTTAGATTTGATTGCAACAAGCCCATTACCCAAATGGATAGAAACCACGCCTCTGCTTACAAAATCAAAGATTTTAAGACGCTATTTTCAATAAATGACACAGAGAAGATTCAGCCAGTAAAAAAAGCTCTATCTCAAAAGAAACCAGTCATTATCGGAATGAGAACACCAGACTCATTTGACCATGCCAAGCAGTTGTGGCAACCTGCACAGGGTGATTATCATCAACCAAATCTTGGAGGTCACGCTATGGTGGTGGTTGGTTATGATGACAATCAAGAGGGTGGAAGTTTTCAGCTTATGAACTCTTGGGGCAAAAGATGGGGAGAGGATGGTTTCACTTGGATTAGGTACAGTGATTTTGGTCACTTTGTAAGAGAGGCTTATGAGATGATACCAAACCCACCACCACAAGAGCCAACAAGATTGGGTGGAGCGTTGAAGTTTGTTGACTCAAATGGCAATGAGATGAGTGCAACCTATAGCCACAACAGCAATCTCTACAAGATGAACCAACCCTATAAAACAGGTACAAGATTTAACTTTTTTATCCAAAATGCTCAACCTGCCTACCTCTACGCTTTTGGTCTTGATGCTCAAAACAAGGTCTCTACCATCTTTCCCCACGACAGCCGAATTAGTGCATTTTTAGGATACAAAAACTCTAGCATTGCTTTTCCTGATGAGCATAGCCACATTCGGATGGATAATCACATAGGCAAAGATTATTTCATTGTCCTCTACTCCAAAGAGAAACTGAATATTGACGCTATCAAAAGCTCATTTGCAAATCGGCAAGGTTCGGTTAGGGGTAGATTGAGAGCCGTTTTGGGTGAGGGGCTTATAGAGAGTGGTAAGATTAATTTTTCACAAAGCATGATTAAATTTAACTACGATTCAGGTAGAGGTGTGAAAGTTAAAAGCAAAGATAGTATAATTGCTGTTATTATTGAGTTTGACCATATAGGAGAAAATAGATGAGAGTTATATTTACGGTAATTGTTGCATTGTTGTTAGTTTCATGTAATACACCAAAAAGAAGTGTTACTACTACTCATGTAGTAAAAAAAGGTTTTGATGTTGTACCTAAGAAGATACGAGAAGAGAATAGGTTAGCTTTGGTTATTGGAAACCAGAATTATCAATTTTTTGGTAAATTAAATAATCCTGTGCTTGATGCTAAAAAGATGAGTATAGCTTTGAGACAAAAAGGATTTGAAGTTATTTCATTAGCCAATGCTTCACAATTTGAGATGCAGAGTGCCATAGAGAAGTTTTCTTATAAACTAAGAAATGGTGGTACAGGGCTTTTCTACTATTCAGGTCATGGAGTAGAGGTAGGTGGAGAGAACTATCTGATTCCTATTGATTCAAGAGTACCCTCACGAGTCAATAAGAGCAATTCAATTTCGTTGAGTTCAGTTATTTTAGGTATGAAAGATGCTAAAAATAGATTTAATATGGTCATCTTAGATGCTTGTCGAAGTCGTCCCGATGGTAAAGGTGGAGGAGGATTAGCTCCTCTAAATAGTGCTAGTGGTGTTTTTGTGGCTTATGCTACCTATCCTGGGGGGATTTCAGAAGATGGAGAAAAAGGTGGAAATGGTCTTTATACCAAACATCTTCTTCAAGAACTTAATCAGCCTTTAAATATTACTGATATTTTTAACAATGTGGGTCAAGCTGTCAAAGATGAATCTATTGACCATCAACAACGCCCTTGGACTAGTTCATCTATGTATGGGAAATTTTATTTTACTTTGCCAACTAAAAAACCTAATAATGTAGTTAACCCAAACATTCAAAAAGCTAAAATTGCTAAATTAGAAAAAGAGTGTGCTTTAAATAATGGGGCTTCTTGTTATACTCTTGGATTGCTATATGCAGGTGGTAGTATGGTAACTAAAAATATGTTTAAATCTTTAAAGCTTTTGTCTAAAGCTTGTGATTTAAATAATGGTGAAGCTTGTTCTCTTTTAGGTTTAGCATATTGGGGAGGCAAGGAATTACCACAGGATTATCAAAAAGCTGTTAAGCTTTATCAAAAATCTTGTGATTTAAATAATGTAGATGGATGTTATAATCTAGCAGTAGGTTATAATACAGGACAAGGTACGATGAAAGATATACCTAAGTCTCTGAAACTTTTTACTAAAGCTTGTAATTTAAATCATGCTCGTGCTTGTTATAATTTAGGTGCAGTTTA
Source organism: Sulfurovum sp. bin170 (assembly GCF_010892395.1). Lineage (GTDB taxonomy): Bacteria > Campylobacterota > Campylobacteria > Campylobacterales > Sulfurovaceae > UBA1140. The sequence goes on along the minus strand of NZ_JAACKB010000325.1, from coordinate 376 downwards.
TAACAATGGTATTTTTGTTCAAAAAGATTATCAAAAGTCAATTAAGTTTTATCAAAAATCATGTAATCTAAATAATGGAAGAGGTTGCTTTACTCTAGGACTTTCATATACTCAAGGTTATGGAATTCCTAAGAATTTCAATTTGGGAATGAAATATTTTGAAAAATCATGTGAATTAAAATATAATAAGGGATGTTTTATGTTAGGAATAGCAGTTGAAAGAAACCATAAGAATCTTGCAATTGAATATTATGAAAAAGCTTGTAATTTAGGTCATAAAGAAGCTTGTCATAAGTTTTAATCTACTCACTCCTCATCGCATCCTCTCCTGAGGTGCGATGCATAGGCAAAGATAACTAAGGTCAACGCTTCTCTC
>NZ_JAACKB010000324.1 GCF_010892395.1 Sulfurovum sp. bin170 | reverse complement strand
TCCATTCATTTCAATATTAAAAACTATAAGTCAAATCAACAAATGCCATATCATTATTTGACACAGCATCAAACTGTTGTGACCCACCAATATAATCAACAACCCCAACATTGGCAAAAATACCATCAGCAATATCATATTTCACCCAAGCCCTCTGAAATCCACCCTCATCCATCTTTGAACCAAACAGAGAGATAAGATAGTTAGCTTTTAGCGTTGCATTCATAAAATCCGAACTCACACGAAAAGCGTGTTGATACTGCTCATCTATCCCATCCTGTTTTTTAAGAGCTATATCATACGAGATTAGAGTATCCGAAACCCCATTATACTCCAGACCCAATAGTCCATGTTTCTCTTTTGTCTCATCATCAAAATAGGCAAATTCTGATTTCAGAAGCCATGAACCACTCAATATATTAAGAGCCGTTCCATACATCTCTACTTTCTCATCTTCAGTTTTAGAAATCTGTGCCGAGTAAAAGTTAACATCCCAACCCGAAAACTCACCACCAATGCTCATTGCAGGGGTTACTTCAAAGTAGTCTTTATCTTTTGGCATTGGTCTTGGAGATGGGTTAAATGCTGAACCAAATGGTGGATTTTTGGTAAATCTCTGCTCCAAAACAGCGATAGGGGTAATACGCCAATCGCCCACAAAATAGTCAAATTTTGCCATAGTGACAGGCAAACGCAAATCCTCAATGTCCACCATCCCAGGGCGACGGTTATCAATAGGATTGAGTACATCTGTTACACGAATCGTATCACTTCGCCCCCAAACCACCACTTGACGACCGAGTTTCATATCAAAATTATCTGTAAGACTTCCCTCAATATAAGCATCAAAAAGCTCTACTTCACTACGCAACTCATCAAGCTCATCAGAGTTATATTTCTCACTTCCTCTAATATCATAAATAGCATCATAGTAGGCTTTTCCATTTGTCTTAAACTTGAAACCATTCTCAAACTTATACTCATAATCCAAAAACAGTGAAGTTTTTAATGAAGAGAAATCATCATGAGGTTCATCATCACTATAAGAGTAGGCAACCTGTTCAGTTATTTTGCCTGTCAAACTATATGATTTTTTATCCTCTTTTGGCAAATCTGTACCACAATGCAGAGTTTTGGCATCAAAGATTTTCTTTGCATCATCATCAAAACCATCCATTAAGTCATCTTCAATCTTAGGCTCAATTGTTTGAGCTTTTTTTGTGACTGGTTTATCATCAAAACCATCCATCATATCATCAATATTTTCAGCCCCAAGCAGAGAGACCAAGAGAAGAGAGCCTAGAGCTATTCGCATCCTAGAGTCCTTTTTCCAGTCGTCTCGTAGTAAACACCCCATCATCAATCTTACCATTTAGCGTTACATTATCAAACGACAATATTGTCTTATGCAGAGTTCTTTTCCCTTTTTTGGTGGTCATGGTCATCTCATCAATCAACCAAATTCCACTCTCTTCACGAATCTTTTTAATATCAAGATACTTCTTCTTTCCACTGCTCATAAAATTAATCGCTCGAACAACCATATAGTTATCTTTTCGCACAATAGCAATCGTCTTCTCATACCCAGACTCATCAATAATCTCTTGATTTCTAGGAGTTGACTCTATCATCCACGCATCATGCCCACGAACTTGTGTCTCTTTGAGCAGTTTAAAATCATAATCCTCCAAATCACGGTCGGTCATGTCAAAATAGGAAAAATCTGAACCCATAAAGCTTGAACTTTTGTCTGTTGATGGGATTCTTTTTACCTTTTTAAGTGCTGGTAGATAGAGCCACTGGTCATCATCCTTGACAGAATCATCATAATCATAGGTCAGAAATGCTGTATTTTTAACATCTGATGGACTTTTGAAGAACATGGTTTTGTGACTATCTTCTCCAAAATCTTTGGCATAAGATTTTATGTCACGCGTTCTCTCTTTTCCATTTTTATCAATGAGAACCATCATCATATCTTGCTCTAAGGTATCTCCCTCATCTCTAGCATCCACTTTTTCCATAATGGCTCTTGCATCTGTCTCTTCTGCTACTGCAGGTATTGTTAATAGTGATGCACCTACTCCTAGTAAAAATAGTAGTTTTTTTGTTTTCATGTTTTTCGTTTAATTTATTATATATTTTGGAAGCGGAGAGTTTACTCCAATGCCAATGAGTTAGCGAGGCTGAAGCCATCGTTTCCCTATATGCAATCTGCATTTTCGGAATCGGCGTGTTTACACCCGAACAACGGAGGCAGAAGCCCTCCGATTCCTAGTTTTATTTAATCCAACCCCATCTAGCCAACACAATCATCAAAGCAGGTGCTAACAACAAATCAGAAAGAAGTGCAAACGAGATAACAGCCCCTGTCAAGAGCCCAAAGTTCTGCACAGAAATCATATTCGCACTCAGGTAGGCGAAAAAGCCCAAAGAGAGAACCAGTGTTGTAATCACCATCGCTTTTCCTGTAGTAAAGAATGTCTGCTCGATCGCCTTGGCTGAATCTCCACTCTCCAAGTAGTATCGCTTAAAATTGTGTATAAAGTGTATTGTGTTATCCACTGCCAGTCCAATAGCAATGGAGCCAATCAGCAGTGTAAACATATCAAGTGGGATATTCATCACATACATCAGCAGAAGCCCTACAATAATAGGTGCTAGATTGGGAATCATGCTAAAGAGTCCAATACGAACCGAGCCTAAAATCAGCATCATCATAAAAGTGATGGCGATAAAAGCGATAAGATAACTGCTAACCGATGAGTTTATGGAGTTAACAAAGGTGCTATTTAGCAGAGGAGTCATTCCTGTCACCTCCACCTTGTCACCTTTGAATGTTGCGACTGCTTCTGCTTTGACAAAATCAAGTACCTTAATGGAGTATATCGAGTCTATCCAAGGTAACTTAATCGTGATTCTAGCTTTTGAGAATTGAGAATCGACCATATCTTCAAGGTCATCAGAGCCTGAGTTTTCAAACAGCAGAAGCTCTTGTGAGACAAGATTGGCATCGGTTGGGATGCTATAGTACTTCTCTTGATTTTCATGCAAGGCTCGATTGGTCTCTTTGACAATAGTTGCTAGTGAGATAACTTTCCCTACATGGGTATACTCATCGACATAAGACTCCAGTTTGGTTGAGAACTGATTTAGTTTCTCCAATCTCACAGGGTCAACCCAACCATTCTCCTTGCCTGTATCAACCACCACTTCAATAGTCACTGTACCATTCATCTGTTTATCTATCACCTCAGTTGAGACTCTAGTCATATTATCTGGTTGAAAAAATTTTAGAGGATTGTGAGATAATCCTACCTGTGTAGAGGCGATAAGGGCGATGGCGACGAGCAGAAAACTGCCAACTAGTACAGTTTTGGTATGGTTAACAGGAATTGTAGCTAATTTTTTCATCAACTTGTCTAGTCTTCCTGCTTCCGTTTTTGTTTTTGGTTTTAGTTTTGTAATGGAGAGAAGTGCAGGTAACAGGGTCAAGGTCAGCACCAAAGAGACCATCACCCCAAATGAAGCAAATATCCCAAGGTCAGAGATGGGTGCAACCTCACTCCCTGCAAATGAACCAACACCAATCGCTGTGGTAACAGAGGTCATGGCGATTGCCAGTCCTGAATGCCCCATCGTATAAGATAGAGCCTCTTTTTTGTTGCCACTCTCGTTGAATCTATCAAAAAAGATAGAGAGAATATGTACCGTTGCTCCTACAGAGACAGCCAACAGAAGTGAAGGGACAATCTGTGTCGGCAGTTTAAACGCCACCCCTGCCCATGCCATCGTCCCAATCGTTGATAGGAGTGCAAATATAATCACCAAAATAGGATAAAAAACAGCCGAAGCTCGTCTGAATATCAGCAATAAAAAAACCAAAATAATCACAAAGGTAATCAACATAAATTTCTGCATATCTGATTTCATCTGCAATTTCAAATCATGATTGACATAGGGAGAACCTGCAACAAACACCTCTAGCCCCTTGGCTCTATACTCATCAGCAATCGCCAATATTGAGTTAATCAGTTGAGCATTCTCAGCATCGGTCAAAAATGCTTTTGGCTTATTATCTGTAGGAGCAGAGTCGCCAAAGCCCTCATCAAAAGCATCCTCATCAGCGATTTTAGTCTCCCCCTCATGAGAGTAAGCATCCGTTTCGATTAGAATAGTCGTCATCTTGCCATCTTGACTGATTAGCAAATCTTTGTAGAAATGAGAACTCATGGCTCTCTGTTTGATGCTCTCAACCTGCTCCAGAGTGGTAGGAAATGGTTCTAGCAAATCATCAGTGATGAGCTTATCTCCATCACCTCGTGTATTCCTTACATTATATAAAGAGGTCACATCCTCAACAAAAGGTACTTTGGTCTCTATATCCTTATGTAGTGATTTAAGAGTTTGTAGAAACTTCAAAGAGAAAATTTCATCACTCTTAATGGCTAAAACCACTCTCTCATCGCGTCCAAACTGGTCACGAAACTTGTTGTAGGTCAACAAAACTGGGTCATCATCATGCATGAAACCCTCTGTGGAGGTGTCCATCTTGATTTGTGGGAGGTGTGAAATGGGGAGTGCTAAAAGTAGCATCAAAACCAAGATAACCTTGAAGGGATTATCGTGGATAAATGAGCCGAATTTTTCCATTAAGCTTTCTAATCGATTGTGCATCTATTTCCTTTTGATTTTATTCTTATTGTACTTATTTAAAATGAACCAAAAGTTAACTGATAAAGCTTTGACAAATCAGCCTCATAGAAAAGTGTGGATATGATATAATGAAGTTAAAAAGGAGCAAAAATGTATGAAAAATTTTCAACAAAAAAAGATTAAAAATCTATCAAATGACGATAGAGTTTTAAAAAACAGTGGTGGAACAGCAACAGAGCAGACGATGCAGACGCATTTTATGCAGGAGAAATCCAAAGAGCAAGAGGAGATTTTTGGAGAAGAGGTGATGCAGAGAAGACTGAACAATACAGGATTGCCTGACACTCTAAAAAACAGTATAGAGTCTCTCTCTGGCTACTCGATGGATGATGTTAAAGTGCATTATAACTCCTCAGAACCTGCACAGCTCAAAGCTGATGCTTTTGCCCAAGGTTCGGATATACACCTCGCTACAGGAGCCGAGAATCAGTTAGCTCATGTAGCTTGGCATGTCGTACAGCAGAAACAGAGAAGAGTTTATGGTGATACCACCCAAATGAAAGGAAAGAGAGAGGTAGAGATAAACAATGATGTAGGACTGGAACAAGAGGCTGATAGAATGAGTTTTAAGGCTCTACAGATGAAGAGTGCAAAGAGAAGATTTTTGACAAACTTTCCTGCACTAAAAGAGCTTAATCCTATTCAGAAATAGTTTAAAAATATTTTAATCTAATTGAATTTATTGTATAATTTGTTCTAAAAAAAGGTTACAACATGTCTATATTTAAACTTTTGTTATCGGCTATATCTGCACTGTTCATCATCTCTTGCAACTCACCATCTCCTGCAAATCATACGAAAAAATTTGATACCTATATTTCAGAAAAATTTGAAAAGGATTTAAAGAGCAAATCAAATATTACCATTGCTGTAATGCCTGTGCCAAATAGAAACTCTTCTACTGTGGCTGACTACTTTAGAAAAAATATCATAGGAAGACTGGAGCAGAAAGGCTACTCTCTGATTGACCCCAAGGTATTAGACCAAGCTCTCTACAATTTTGGTCAAAAAACTCCATCTAAACTCAAAGATATAAGTGCAGAGAACTTAAGAGCATTAACCTCTGCTGATTTTCTACTCTATGGTGCAGTTGAGACCTCTTCACAAGATGGCAGAATATACTACTCGGGTTCTCTGCTTCTGCATGATTTAAATAAACAGGATATGTGGTATGCTCTATCCAATCTAAATATTGAGAAAAAAGAGGGTATCGACCCCCTATCAACCGTGGTTGAGTATCTTGTCTCTGCAAAAACTACCCCTATAGGAATTCTGTTTGATGTGATTAGCTCTGAAAAAGAGATATATGAGGGATTGGAGTTTTATGTGGACACGCTACTAAGCTCTCTACCCGATGGTCAACAGAGTGTTAATTTGGTAGATGAGGGTGGAAGGTTACTTGATAAGGCAACTACGATAAAAGCTGACTAGCTTGAAGTGGTTTCGCTATCTATCTCTTTTTATCTCTATAGAGCTATATGGTATGGGTTTGGTTGAGTATATTCATCAAGCACTAAGTCAAAGTTATGAGGCACAAATGCTTAGAGACAATGCTAAACTATCCAAACTAAACCTCTCTAGTGTGGTGCATAGATATGATGTAGTGGTTACTCCTGATTCAGCACTCTCTATAGATGAGTATGGTGATAGAGTCACTGTTGGTCTGCAAGGTAGCCAAGCAAATACCTATGGGGGGAAGATATACTCATCTCTCTCAACCACACAATCCAAATCAACCATAAGCAATAGAAGAGAGTATTCACTAAAAAGTAGCATAGGTTACACCCAATCTATCTTTGGGAAGTTTGGCTCTCAATATAATACTCTATCTCTATATAAAGTAAAAGAGCGAGAGAAGTTAAGCAAGATAGAGATAGATGAGGCTAAAAAAGATATAGTATTTTGGGCTATATCAAAATATTATAGTGTGATATTGAGAAGAGAGCAGATAGCTATCTATAATTTGGCGACCAAAAGAGCAGAGCATAATTATAACTCTGCAAAAGCGAAACAGGAGGCTGGTATTGTCTCTAAGATTGATGTCCATAGAGCAAAACTATCCTATCTCAGTGCCAAAAGAAATGAGCAAGATGCACTCAAAAACTATAAAAATGCTCTGAGTGAAGCGACTTTTTTTATAGACTCTGATGAGAAGAGAGATATTTTTAGTGAAGAGATAAAAAAGGTCTCTTATCGTTTTAGCATAGATTGGGATAAGATTATTGACCATAGTGCTAAGTGGAAGATTATTCGGATAAATGAGGATATTTTGAATAGAGAAATCTATAATGCCAACAGAGATATGCTACCTGATATCAAGGTAGATGTGAAGTACCACTCCTATAGCCAAGATGATAGATTTAGAGACTCTTTGGAGTTTGATAACAAGAGTTGGTCTCTCTCACTCTCTTCTGACTACTCTTTTGACTCCAATGATGAGGAGATTGCCATAGAGAGACTCAAAATTGCCAAAAATAGAATTTTTCAGGATAAAAAGAGAGTTCGCAGAGTGATAAAAAAAGAGATTGAGGAGCTGTTTAATGAGTTTGAGAATATCAAAGAGACTTTGAATATAGAGAGACTAAAAGAGAGAGAGGCTAGGGAATCTCTGAATGTCGCACAGATACGATATGAGAGGGGATTATCTAGTAATATTGATGTATTGGATGCAGAGAGCAATATGCTAAATGCTCAAATATCCTCTGCTGGTGCGTTGGTTAGATACAATAGTGCTATATTTAGATTGGCAAAGAGCTTAAATCTGTTAGATGCTGATTTTGTAGCAGAGGCTTTGAGATGAAGTGGTTAGGAGCAGTGTTTATATCTCTTGCGTTGGCGATACTCTCCTATCTCTTTGTGGATAACAGAAATATAGAGTATAGAAAAGCTGTGGTAAAAAGAGACTCATACAGTTTGAAAATATCAAACTATGGAACGCTTGAAGCCTCCAAATTTGTTCAGATAAAATCAGAAATCCCATCCAATAGAGCAAAAATTATAGAGATAATAGATGAGGGGAGTAGAGTTAAAAAGGGGCAGATAGTGGCTAGATTTGACATCTCTGCTTTTATGGAGGAGATGAACAACCTAAGATACAAAATCAACCAAGCAGAGGCACTGCTCTCTAAGACCAAAAAAGAGTTAGAGGTGTTCAAAAGAGCTGGAGAGGATAATATTCAAAAGATTAAGAAGTCGATTCAGATAGCAAAAATCAACCTAAGAGATGTAAAGCTTGGCAGTGGGAAAGTCAAAGAGAATGAGTTGAGACAAGAGATAGTAAGAGAGCAACGAGAACTAAATCTTGTGAGAGATGAGTTGGATGATTTTAACTCTCTGCTGGAAAAAGGTTATATTAGTACACGAGAGAGAGACAAGGTTGAGAACCGTTTTAAAAATTCGCAAGAGACACTTTCTATTAAAAAGGAGAAGCTAAAAAACTATCTGCAATATGAGTGGAAAAAACTCAAAAGTGAGCATGAGATTAAACTAAAAGAGCTCAAAGAGGCACTAGAGAGTAAAAAAATTCAAAACAGTTTTGAGCTTCAAAATAAAAAGATACAGGTAAGCAAAGCTAAAAACTCACTCAACTACCTCAAAAAAGAGTTGGAGAGGGTGAAAACCAATATCAAACTGTGTGATGTTAAAGCAACTATTGATGGTGTGATACTCTATAGAGAGATTTCAAAGATGGGAAAACGAGCAAGGGTTGAGATTGGAGATAGCATCTGGCAATCTCAAGCTTTTATGCAGATTCCAGATACAGATAAGATGATAGTCAAAACCTATACGAGAGAGGTTGATTTAAATAAAGTGAAAGTGGGTATGGGGGTAGAGGTCTATCTTGATGCCTATCCGAAAAAGGTGCTTTATGGAACCATTACCTATATTGATACGATTGCAGATAGTAGAGCCAATGAGAACAGCACCAAACGGTTTAAAACCATCATTACTATTAAAAATATAGAGGGTTTTTTGCGTTCAGGAATGTCTGCGAGGGTGGATATTGTCTATGATGAGGTCAAAAATAGACTAACTATTCCTATTGAAGCACTGCATTATAATCAAGAGAGATATTTTGTCTATGTCGATAACCAAAAGGATGGTATTAAAAGAGAGATAGAGGTTGGAAGAATGGGAAAAAAACAGATAGAGGTGTTAAAAAACCTAAATGAGGGTGAGGTCTTACTGATACGATGATACTCCAAGGCATAAATATCTCAAAATCATATGGAGAGATAGAAGTTTTATCAGATATAAATATAGAGGTTGAGGCTTCAACTTTTTATGGTATATCAGGTGCTTCAGGTTGTGGCAAGACAACTCTGCTCTCTATATTGGCACTGCTTGATAGAGCAGATAGTGGCAGAGTTCTGCTAAAAGGTCGAGATATTACCACCGTATCAAGAGAGGAGGCTTCTTATATCCGAAATGCACAGTATGGTTTTATTTTTCAATCTTATAATATGCTGATGCACCTAAATGTGATGGAGAATGTTCTTTTGCCTTTTGAGTATGGTCTAAGAGCAGAAGGAGATATAGAGAAGATTGCCTCTTTGTGGTTGGAGCGAGTTGGGATGCTAAACTATAGAGATAAAAAAATCCATACCCTATCAGGTGGAGAACAGCAACGAGTGGCGATTGCAAGGGCATTGATACGAAATCCTGATATTATTTTTGCAGATGAACCAACAGGGAATTTGGATGCTAAAAATAGTGCTACTATACTAGATATACTTCAAGATATTTCCAAAGAAAAAGATAAGAGTGTGATTATGGTATCTCATGATAAAGATGCTTTAAACTATTGTGATAAGATACTTCAATTGGACAAGAGATGAGACTTTTTGGAAACGGAGAGTTTACTCCCGAACAACGGAGGCGAAGCCTTCCGATTCCAAGTTTTTCAAGAACTCTAATAAAAGATATAGACGCAACTCTTCAAAAGCTCAAAAACCATTGGGTTCATACTCTGCTTAGTGTTATTGGTATTATGGTTGGTGTTATCTCTATTGTGATTTTACTCTCGGTTAGTGAGGGTATTAAGCAAGAAGCTATTAATAATATTCAAGATTTCGGTCTCAATACCATTAGAATCAAAGAGAATATAACCCAAGATGATTACCACTCTATAGAGGCGATTATAGGAGACAATGGTCTGGTCTCACCCATTATAAAATATCCAAAAAAATTGATAACTTTTGCCAGTAGTGATTTTATCGCCGATGTATATATCTCAAATGCTTCATTTATAGAGATAGAAAATTTGGAGATAAAAAGAGGTAGAAAAATTATTCCTTATGATATAAAAGCCTACCATAGAGTTGTTATTGTTAGTAGTGATTTATCTAAAAAACAGCATATCAATATAGGTAGTTTTTTGAGAATAAAAGATAACCTATTTAGGGTTATAGGCATCGCTTCTATTCACTCCAAGATGAGTGGTTTTATTCAGATTCCTAGCTCTGTGAATCCTTTTGATAAAAAAGCTCACAGGCTTGATGAAGTTTCGATATCTATAAATAACAAAGATAGTA
>NZ_JAACKB010000323.1 GCF_010892395.1 Sulfurovum sp. bin170 | reverse complement strand
TACTATCTTTTTTTAGGGTTTTTGTTATTTTTTCTATGTAGGTTTTTAATTTCATTTTTTATTGACATTTTAGCATAATTTTTTTTCCGTAGTTTTCAGAAGCTAAGAGTAAAGACCTCTACAAAGCAAAAAAATATAATGAAGCAAAAGAGGTCTATTATAAACTATTAGAAGAGAAAGATAAAATAGAGCCTTTTCATTTTAATGGAAAATATTATACAGACAAAATAAGAGAGATAGACCCATTTCGTTTTTTTGCAAATCGTCACTATCATGGTTCCAGTTGGGTTGATATGAGTGAAGCAAATCTTATCATCTCTAGGATAGAGTCAATTAGTGACAAGATATTAGATGGGAATCATATCCTATATGCTGGAATCTATTATGATATGTCACTCATTCATCATAGAGAGTTGAAGAGTCCTCAAAAAGCAAAAGAGTATGCTCTAAAGAGTTTGAGTATTCTCTTATCCAAATCTAATATAAACTATCCATCCCTATCTTTAGTCTATGACCAGTTAGCAATAGTTGAAAAATCTCTAGGTAATTTGGAGCGTTTTGAGTCTTTTGCACTAGATGCACTAAGAGCGAAACTAACAGAGGTGATAGATATGCACACCGTTAAAAATATATCTGTAGTATATGAATTTCTTGGAATAGAGAGACATAGTACTTATCTTCCTCGAGAGTCAAGAAGCACTCCTGAAGTAAAAAAAGCCAAATTTAGCTATGGTTTTAATGGTTTTGCTTCAACACATAGTTCTAGAAGATATAAGATGAATAGTTTAAGTGACCAAGAGATGAGAGAGTATCTTAAAAACTTCCAAGATTATCTTTCATATTATCTTTATCTAGCTTATATCGATAAACCCAAAGATAAAAAGAGAGCTTCGGATAAATTGAGAAAAATTATTGATTTTTGGTTCGCCTATAAGGGAGATGTCTCCATTGCTAAAAATATAGTGGGTAGCACTAAAATGGATGATAAAAAAGAGACACAAAACAGATTTAATAGGGACAATTTAGAAGCAGTTGCTAATGAGATAGCCAAGTGCAAGAGTGGCAATAGTAATCTATCCCCAAAAGAGTGTAAAAGTGAAGAGATACTTCATACAGAGTTGTCTAAAATAGAGCCAGACAACAGTACGGTAGAGGAGAAAAAAGAGAGACTTGGCGAAATTGAAGAGTCTCTTACAAATCTATATATATTGAATTCACATCTCACTGACAAAGAGAGAGTTACTATACAAAAACATTTCAAGAGTAAAAAAACAAAGCTCATAAATGAAAAAGAGAAGCTAGAGAGAGAGCTACGCAGATATAGAGACATCGCACCTAAAGATGAACTTGACCAATCAGGTTATCTACGAGCTATAATATCTGCAATGGAAAAAGATGATAATGCCTTTACAAAGGCTCAAAAGGAGGATGGAACTCAAAAGGAGATTATGGAGTTATTACAGAAAGTTCCCAAAGCTCTGAATAGAGCATCTGCTCTTGGTGTCAATAGAAATATTCGTTGGCAGTATAATCCAAATTACTACTCTATAAAACAGTTACTTGACAAAGAGACTATATATATCGACTACGCAAAAACAAATAGATATACTTTTATATTTTCAGTGAGAAATAAAATATATGATAATATTA
>NZ_JAACKB010000322.1 GCF_010892395.1 Sulfurovum sp. bin170 | reverse complement strand
TTAAAATATATGTTTGTTAGGAGTGTTTTTGGTTTTACTTTCTCTTAGCTAAACCCTAGTTTTAGGTGTTTATTGGGTCACGGTAGGTGGGGGAGAGCCCTATTTTTTTCTTATATATAGCAACCGTGCGTGTAGGTGGTTGTGGTATATTTTTTTTGCTTCGCTCATTGATATTTGACATTTTTTACTCCTTCTTTGATAAAGAACCTATAATATTATATTGAGGATTTTTCTCATCTAACTTTTCTTTACTGATACCAATTAGTTTTGTATAATTTGAAATTTTTTTCCCATTACTATCATCTGTTCCTTGTAGCCTATTATAGAACTCTTCTGCCCTTGTTTCTCCTATACCCTTAAGCTTTTTAAGCTGTTCAATCGTTTTCTCTCTTAATATAAAATCCTCTTTTTGTATCCCTTCTCCTCCAACATTATAGTTTTCAAGCTCTTTCTCCTCTATAGGATTCTTTATATCTTTAGATTTAATGGATTTTTTCTCTGTAAATCCAAACTTTTTTGTTTCATCTTTTTCCATTAAATATGCTTTTACCGTTAAATGTGTAGGAACAATCTTTTTACTTTCAAGTTCTCTAATCTCTTTAACATCTCCCCACTCTTTATCTGAAAACTTCTTTGGACGCTTCGCTTCACTAGTCTCTAAGCCTCTAGTTGCGTATACAGGGTCAACTGTATAACTTATAACACCACCTGTTTTTGTGACTCTTTTTAGTACTTCTTCTATCTCTATTGAGTGGTTTTTATTCCCTTGTACAGATAGAGGGGTTAAATTCTCTTCTTCTCTACCTGAACCATGCATATTTTCATTGAGTAGATGACCTTGTACATAAAATGATTTTTTCCCACTCTCTCCTTTCCTTTTAAATAGAGTTTTATATACTCCTTTTGGAGAGCTTGGTATGGTTCCTTCTTCTCCCAATTTACTTAAAACATGGGCAGTCATTTTCTCTCCAACACCTTCTCTACTTGATTGATATATTACATTTTTACCTTTTTCATACTCTGGTAAATCATCTTCACTATGACCAAATAGCTCTTTCATATCCACAGCAATTTTTTCCATAGCATCTTCTGTCTCTTTACTCTTGACGGATTGGGCTCTCTCATCTTCTTTATCAGCCTCTTTATGAACGGCTGTACGCCAATTTTGATAATTTTCAAATGCTATCTCTGCTAACTTTTTCTTATTCTCATCTTTTCCATCCAAAATAGCTTTAATAAACTTATCAAATTGAGTCTCTTTACTCCTAATAACAAGCTTTGGCTTTTTCTTCGACCCCTTAATATTAAGTGAATGATTTTTCCCATCTTTTGCTTTAAATTTAACCTTAATCTTAAACCAACCAATAAGCTTTTTAACAGCTCCTTTAACCTTAGCTTTCCCCTTTTTTACTAGCCCTTTAAACTTTCTTCTCGCTTTCAAAATCAACTTATTAATCGCCTTATCAATCCGTTTTCTAATCCGTTTGATAATCTTCATCACCTTTTTAGCCAATCCACCTAGACCAATAAGTTTTGCAAAAAGGTTAATAACCAAAGCGATAAGTAGTCCCAACCCTTTCTCGACAGCTTTGGCGACCCCTTTCACATTCCCAGAGGCTAGAGCTTTGATAGATGTTATCAGCGTAGGAATAAGCATAATCGCAGACTCTACAAAGAAGACGATTAAATCTTTGATTGCCATAATCGCTTTGATAAATCCACCCCCTGGAACCAGTAGGCTTACTAGCCATTTGATACCTGCCATAATAACCTGTGTGATAAGCATGTTTTTAATCGAATCAATAATGGTCTCTTTGAGGTCATTGAACTGCTCTTTGATATGTTCCCATATGCCTACTATTCCTTTGGTTCGCACTATTTGAAACATCTCTAGCCCTGTCTCCATCGCTTTTACCATCGGTTCGCCTAGTAGTTTTACCGATTTTTTACGCAGATAGTCCCATCCTAGTCCTAAGATTTGCATCACTAGACTAAAGATACCTTTGAGGCTAAATAGATTGACAGGAATTGTGATTCCAGCAGACCCCATCGCTCCTGTTAGCCATTGGATAAAGCCTCCTAAAAGATGTTTTTGGATATTTGCTTTAAAGAGAGCAATCCCCTCACCAATACCAGCAAAGAGTTTTTTGGCGAAACCGATAGGGTCAGCCATGATAATAGGTAAAAATTTTTGAATGGCTGAGAGTAGCTCAGAGACCAGTTTTCGTAGTTTTTTAATAGTCTCAATAACCCCTTTTATAGCGTTGATAGCTCCATCTAACCATGTGGCACTTGCCTTTTTTCTTATCTCCTCAAAGCTCTTATCTAAACTAGCTACATTTTGTTTATACTGTTGTGCTAAACCTTGTGCCAACTCTTTCTCTTTATTGCTAACACTCTCTTCTAGGTTGTCATATCTATCATTAAAAGTATCTAGTGAATCTTTGGCTAATTTTTTCTCTTGTTTATTTAGACCATCATAGATTTCTTTTGTCTCTTCTCTACCATCATTGATAACTTTTATCGCTTCATTGAGACCTGTTGAGATAACTATAGCAATATGGTCAAAAATAGTGTTTAGTGTAGAGATAAATTTAGCTTTTTCACTAATAAATACCTCTTTAATCTCAGATTTATGTTTCTTTCTTGTAAAAATATCTGTCCAACTATAGATATCATCTAACTTATCTTCTACATTTTTCTCAAATGTTTTTTTTGCATTATCTACCTGTCCACCCTTATCAAAGAGCTTGTTTACTTCTGTTGAGATACCATTTAGTTTAGCTGTGACATCGGTTTTGGTTTCATTGTAAATCTTCTCAAACTTAGCATCGATTGTCTGTTTTTCATTTTGGCTTGATTTTTGTGATGAGGTCTGTTTGGTCAGTACACCTTCAAAGCTACCCACTCGTGAGGAGAACATACCATCTAAACCCTCTTTACCCAAAACAGAAGCTTCTCCTCTAGCACCTCTTAATATCTGATTCTCTTTTTTCTTATAAGTTTGAGGTACCTCTTTGAGCTTTTTTTGGGCTACTGTTTTTGAATCTAAGGCTTTTAAAAACTCTGGCTCATTTGATTTTTTTAGTTGTGATTCTGTTAACTTACTCTCTTCCATATACTCATCAATAGATTGGCTCTCTCTCTCCATGGAGATTTCACTTTTGTGTTTTGGTTTTGGAGTTGAATCTTTTTTATTTATCGGTTTTGGAGCCTTGCCAACAGTGGTTTTTGGAATGGGTTTGGCAGACTTGACAGCTAAGTTACTTTTTGGTGGCTTTTTCTCTTTAGCATTGGTTGCAAGTGAACCTACCATACTCTCTTTCTCTTTGGTCACATTGGAATTGACACTATTTTTGATGGCATTTATAGGTTCTGTATCTTTAAAGTTTTTAGCATCATCAGCATCTTTAGGTAGACTATTTTCTAGTTCTGTAAGCTCTTTTTCTAAAGACTTTTTAAAACTTTCTGGAGTAAACTTTTTACTTTTTGCAGAGTCAGAACTGCTCTCTATACTATTATAGTGGGCTGATTGACTGTTTTTTTTCTCCTGTTCCTCTTTGCTTAGGTGAGAAGCCTCTTCCACTTCTGTGAGTTTATCTTTTGAGTTGGGGTGTGTTTTTTGAGCATCTCTACTCTTTTTTATGTACTTTAAGGTATTGGTAAAAGCTTTGTCTCTATAGGGATTGGTTGGTGCTTTTACTGTTTCAAGTTTTTTATCCTGTGGTGCTTTGGGTTCATTGGCTATTTTAGCATCACTTTTTTTTGCCTCTTGTGTTGGTTTTTTTGTGACAGGTTCACTCTTTACTAATGTCTCTTTTTTGATACCTTTGGAGCTGACTAACTTCTCTACAGTCTTGTTTCCTACCGATTTATGGAGGGTTAAAATGTCATTAGAAGATTTTTTATTATTACTATTTTTTATACTCTTCTGATTTAATGAATTTGGTTTGGTTCTTTTTTTTGTTTTTCTCATTAAACTTGACATCTTTTGCTCCTTTTTTTATTTTCTATATTAAACTTCTTGCAAAACTAGGAACCGATGGCTTTAGCCTCGTAATATTCGGGGCTAAAGCCTCCGATTCCAAGGAGTTTTGCAAGAGACTATCTTCTTCTTATTATCTGTGCATCCGTTATCATTCGCAGTGCTGTTGTCTCATTGGTTCTTAGCACTTCAGCGACATGTGTTGCATCAGCTGTTGCCAAATTCTCAACAGTGGTGATACCTGAATTATCAAGTCGACCCTCATAAACAGAACCTATACCATGAATCTCTCGAATGGGCGTATGATGGTCGTCTATAACTGGAGTCAAATCCATTGGTGGACGAGGGATAAAAGTAGGCTCATCTATGACTATTGGATGCTCTCCAATTGGTGGGCGATAGTCGTCATCAAATACGAAAGAAGCTTTTGCTACAGTTAAATTTACAATACTTCTAATTACTACCTTTGACCCTGCTTCAGGATTCTGTTCTATAATAGTTCCTTTTGCTTTATCTGAAAATCTATAGATTATATCTCCTAATTGAAGATTACGCTCTCTTAACTCATTTCTAATCTCCTCTATATCTTTAATATTTCCATCTATAAAATCAGGAACAATAGTCATCTTTTCTGGAATAGACACTACTATTGATACCATACTACCAATCTCTACTTCTGTTCCAACTATAGGTGTTTGTGAAATAACTGTACCTTCAGGAGAGCTATCAGCCCGAGTATTTACTTCTCCCAATTTGAGTTGAT
>NZ_JAACKB010000321.1 GCF_010892395.1 Sulfurovum sp. bin170 | reverse complement strand
CCAAAAATTCTAACTCACCATTGGATAACTCTTTTGCCAAATCTCCTGTTTTATAGACCCTGCCTAGATTTGGAATATCTATAAAGCTTTGAGAAGTTAATGATAAATTATTAATATACCCTTTGGCTACACCCTCACCTGCTATAGCTATCTCTCCTACTGCACCTTTGGGTAGTATATTATCAAACTTATCTAGGATATATACTTTGCTATTTGTAATAGGTCTTCCTATAGATACAGAACTTTTGTCAAAGTCATCTTTTTTGACTTCATAAATCGTTGTTATATCTGTGGCTTCTGTTGGTCCATAGATATTAAATATCTTGATATTTGAGTGTAAATAATAGTCTTGTAATAGAGATAAATCCAAAGCCTCACCACCTAAAGCTAGATATTTTAATGATTTTAGTCGTTTATACTCTCTATCACTTACATCTAATAATGCAGAAAATGCACTAGGTACACAGTTGATAAGTGTTATTTTATTTTTCTCAATCACATTAAGCAGATAAAACGGGTCAAATTGCTCTTTGGATATGATTAATTCTCCTCCAGTGATAAGTGGGGCTAATATATTTTTGATAGACGCATCAAAAGAGGTTGGTATCATCAAGAGTGCTTTTGTCTTTTTGTCTATATCAAAATCATCAATATACCAATGCAGTAAATTAAGTAAAGAGCGTTGGCTTACTTCCACACCTTTGGGATTACCTGTTGTTCCTGATGTGTAGATGATATAAGCTGTTGCATTTATATCACTCTTTTTAGAGATACTTTTCTTAGAATATTTACCTGATTTATCTATATCATCACTCTTTAACAACACTTTTATATTAGCATCTTGAAGTATATACTCTATCTTATCTTGTGGCATAGAGAGATTGATAGGGACAAAACAAGCACCTAGTTTTAATATAGCCAATATCGCTATTACACTAGACTCTCTATCTAGCAACAAAGCAACTCTATCACCCTTTTGAATATCAAAATTATCTTCCAAATAGTGTGATAGGGCATTAGACTTTTTATCTAACTCTTTATAGCTATTCTGATTTTTATCATAAGTTAGAGCTATATTTTTGGCTCTTTTATCTACTTGTCTATCAAATAGGCTCATAATAGAATGCTCTTTAAGTGTTTTGCTTCTAAATGATTTTTGCGTCTTTTTGGGATTTAAATACTCTAACTCTTTTATCTTTTGAGATGGATTTTTGAGTAGTGTAGTCATAAGCCTATCTATATTCTCCAAAAATCCTTGCATACTCTCTTTTGCAAATAAATCTGTATTATAATTGAGGTTGAGATACAAGCCCTCATTAGAAGAGACAAAATTAAAACTCATATCAAATTGAGACATATTAAAGTCAAATTCAAAAGGTCTAATCTCTGATTTGCCAAGCTTCAATGCTTGACCATCATCACCATTGAGCGAGATAGTATAATCAAAAAGAGGTGAACGAGATAAATCTCTCTCTATATTCAACGCTTCTAAAAGCTTCTCAAAAGGATAGTTTTGATGCGTATTTGCTTCTAGTAGAGACTCTTTTACCTGATTGATAAGCATCACAAAATCACTCTCAAAATCTACACTATTTCGCAATATCAGAGTATTGGCATAAAAGCCTATCTGATTTTCTAGTTCTATACTCTCTCTGCCTGATACAGGATAGCCCAATACTATATCGCTCTGCATCGTATATCTTGCCAATATCGCTTTGATAGATGAGACCAAAAACATAAATAGCGTCACACTATATTCTCTACTAAATTTCTCTATATTCTCTACTTCTGAAGTCAAATCCAAAGTAATCGTATTACCATTAAACGACTGTTCTTTAAATCTAGGATAATCAGTCGGAAAGGCTAAAGGCTCTATCTTTGGACTCAATCTATCATACCAATACTCTCTATCTTCACTCTCTTGGGTATATTGTGTCTCTTGCCAAAAAGAGAAGTCTTTATATTGTAAAGATAAATCTTCTAAATCTTGATTATTATAAAGTGCTGTTATCTCTTTGGTAATCACACCCATTGACCAACCATCACTTATGATATGGTTCATATTGAAATAAATAACAAATTTATCTTTTTTGAGCTTATATATTTTGACTCTAAATAGAGGTAGTTCTGATAAATTAAAGACGATATTACTATCTCTCTCTATATCAGCGACAATCTCTTCTTTATTGACTTTTTGAACACTTATCTCTATATCCAAACGGCTCTGTATCTCTTGGACTGGCTTATTATCTATAGTGACTATTTTTGTCCTTAATATCTCATGCCTTTGTGTAATCATATCAAATACTGATGATAACTTTTTTACATCAAGTCTGCCTAGAACTTCTATAGCAACAGGCATACTATACGCCACACCTCCACCCATTTGGTCTATCAGCCACACTCTTTTTTGCATCACAGAGAGTGGATAGTGCCTCATATTTGGAGCTTTCTTAATCTCTTTATCACTTCTCTTTTCTACATCTAATAGCTTTTCTAGTGAAGCTATCGTAGGATTATCAAATATATCTTTGAGAGTAAGAGATATTTTAAATGTCTGATAAACCCTAGATAGCACTCTCGTAGCCAAAAGACTATGTCCTCCTAGATTAAAGAAATTATCATTGATACCTATAGATTTTATATTTAGAAGTTCTTGATAGATAGAAGCTAATTTTTTCTGATTTTCGTTCTTGGGTGCGATATACTCTTGTGATATATCTGTATCAGATGCCATTAGTTCCACTCTATCACTACCTTTATGATGAAGTAAAGGCTCATAAAATTTCTTGTGAACAATGCTATCTATATCTTCTTTTGGCAAAGTCTCTAATAGATTAAACTGAAAATCATTAAATGTCTTTTGCTCTTCTTCTACACTTTCAATAACAATTATTTTATCTTCTTGAGTAGTCTCATTTTTGAGTGTCGTAATCCCTTTATCAAAATAAAAATCTACAAAACTATCCACGATAGGTAAATCATCTACGCTCATCTGATATAGACATTCACTCTTAAGATTAAAGCTACTATTCTCTATAAAGTCAAGAGCTGGTCTATTTTTGGCTGTGGGAACAAAAGGCATCTCTACTCTAGCTATACTATTCTCTTGTGCATATCGTTTGAGTCCTGCTAAGATACTCTTCTCTACTCCACGACCCAAAACCCGACAACTCATCAAAAATGTATCTATTATCATCACTTCATCTACAACAGAAGTAATCACAACACCCACCAAACCATAAGAACCAAATTTATCTTCAACGCTAATCGTCCAACACACATCTTTATTTGAAATAAGACTTTTTAT
>NZ_JAACKB010000320.1 GCF_010892395.1 Sulfurovum sp. bin170 | reverse complement strand
TACTATTAACTAAAATATTATGTTTAAATAATAATTTACTACCATTTGTTATCATTACCAAATTTACTCCAATATAAAGTCAGAAGCAATCTGTGAATAAATAGAGAAAAATACTTAAAATAGTTCAAAAAAGGATATTTAAAACAAAATAACTTATGCTGATATATAATCTTTCTTTATAAGAATAATTTTTGTGTAAAAAATACACATTTTCTTATGATATTTTAAGGGATTTTCTTCTAAAGTGTTTCACTTCTTCTCAGATTGCTTCTCAGAATTATACTCAAAATCACTTTCTCCTCTTCTTAGAATTTTAGGGTCAGATGATGAAAACAAACTTTTTACCATTGTATTATAAGCCTTTTTACTCTATATGTCGGTGTCGGTCACACTTGGACACCCCGTCGGTCGACACTTGTGTCGGTCGAGATGTGGACACTTTAGCCAATGAGACCGACACGAAAGCTCTTTTTAAGGTTATTTAAGAGTTAATTAAGAAAGTAGATACCCTAAACTAAAATATATTCCCAAATTAAAAAAAAAGAGCATAGATTGAAAAGGATATTTATGACCGAAATAGTAGTGTACCAATCTTTTCACTATTCACTAAACTAGTCTTCCATAATCCCAATACGAACACACTCTTCATAACTAGTATTTCCATTAATAAGCATCTCTCTTAGCTTATCAGCAATCGTTTTCATCCCTGCTTTTTTCATAGCGATACGAATTTGATGGTCGTTTAGTCCATCTTTCATCATAGTTTTTACAGAGTCATTCATAATAAATAGTTCACCAACAGCTTTTCGTCCACTGTATCCTGTGAAATCACACTCCTTGCACCCCTTAGCTTTATAATAAGTGGCATGAGTAGGTAGTTGTAGTTCATCTATAACAGCCTGTGGTAGTTCAGTTGGCTCTTTACAGCTACATAGCTGTCTAGTTAATCTTTGAGCAAGTACCCCAAGTAGTGTAGAACCAATGAGAAAATCCTCTATACCCATATCCATTAGACGAGACAAAGCAGATGTTGCATCATTGGTATGTAGAGTTGAGAGCATTAGGTGACCTGTTAGAGCAGAACGAAGCCCAATTTCAGCTGTTTCACTATCTCTCATCTCTCCAATCATGATGATGTCAGGGTCTTGTCTCAGGATAGAACGAAGACCTGCTGCAAATGTTAATCCAACTTTATCATTAACTTGAATCTGATTTACATTCTCTGCATTGTACTCAACTGGGTCTTCTACGGTGATAATATTCTTATCAGGTGTAGCTATATGTTGCAGGCAGGCATGAAGAGTTGTTGATTTACCAGAACCAGTTGGACCAGTTACTAGAATCATCCCATGAGGGTGTGTAAGTAGCTTGTTTAGGTCTCTTGTTAAGTCGTCTGTAAAACCTAGAGTTTTTAGCGTAGGGATACTCTCACTTGTCATAAGAAGCCTCATAACAACTCTCTCTCCATAGTATGTAGGGAGTACAGAGACCCTAATATCAAGACTTTTACCTGCTATGGTTACTTGTGTTCTACCATCTTGAGGTACTCTTTTTTCAGATATATCAAGGTTTGAGATAACTTTGATTCTTGATATAACCAGTCCTGTAATATTTTTATCAATATCTAAGTGCTTTTTCAGTGCACCATCAATTCGTAGGCGAACTTCACCTTTTTTCTCTAGTGTTTCGATATGAATATCACTAGCACCTTTTTTAATAGCTTGAAAAAATAAAGAGTTGACTAGTTTTACAACAGGTGCAGACTCCTCATTGGATAGAAGGTCTTGAGAGTTTCGTATAAAGTCCAAAAGGTCAGACTCCACCTCAATAATATCATCACCACTCTCTGTCTCTATAGAATCAAAATCACTACCTGTTTTAATCTCTCTAAACTTATTTTGTAATCTTTCAAAACTATCAGAATCAACCTCTACTACAGGGTAATCAATATCTAATTTAGAGAGATGATTCAGAGCAGTTGCTAGATTACTCTTCTCTACAATAGTACACTCCTTACCATGTACCATAGCAAAAAGAAGATGATGTTTCATCGCTAATGTATTATTAATCTCTTCACTCCAAATTGGCTCAAGATCAATATTTTCAATAAATGGCAGTCTCATATTTAGCTTCCTTTATTGACGAGACTCATGACTAAATGCAGTCCCCTCATCATACTCAATACCAGTATTAATTTCATTGAGGTTAATATCTCTATTTTGCTGATTGATACTCTCTAGGATAGATTCACTTCTTATAGCTGATGAGTCATCTTCTATATCTATTTCAGGTATGATAGTTGAATCAACTTCATCCTCTCTCTCTGCGGGTGTATAGTTCTGTATACTATGGGACTCTGGTACTTTATCGGAAGTTACCTCTAAAAGATTCCTTGATTGACTAGAAAATGTAACATGTCTTCTATCTTCTTATATTCCATTTTTTCTCTTCTCTAATTTATTTAATACTATTTTATTAAATTTCTGTTGTATAGAGTCTAGCTCATCAAGATTTTTACGAAGGGTTTTTAGGTCTGAGCTTTTTTTAACTATATAAGGCGTAAGGTAGATGACAACATTTATCTTGTTTTTTCCTTCTCCTTGTGAGGTAAAGAGTCGCCCCAAAATAGGAATATCTCCTAGAACAGGAACCCTAGTGGAACTTTTACCAGTGGAAGTCTTGATAAGTCCACCCAAGATAATAGTCTCTCCATGATTGACAATAGCGTTTGTTTTTACGGATCTTTTGGTAGTTGTTGGTCTATCCGCCGCCGCACCTGAACCAGGAAGAACATCCTCTATAGTGGTCTCCACCTCAAGGGAAACTTTGTTATTGCTAGAGAGTCTAGGTTTGACATTAAGCGTTATCCCAATATCCTCTCTACTGTAGTTGTTGAGAACATTTGAAGAGCCTTGAGTACTCTGTTGTGATTGGGTGATAATAGATTGTGTTTGACCTACATAGATGCTTGATGGTTTATTATTGGTACATAGAATAGAAGGCTCTGATAGTACCTGTGCGGCACCATTCTGCTTTAGAAGGTCAAGTTGTATACCAGTTGAGAAGACCTCTTTTATCCCAGAGTCAAAGGCAAATCTACTCTCTGTCTCTGTACCTATAGGGTTACCCGCTTCATTATAGAGTGTTTTTGTGCCACCTTGATTTAGAAAGCTCATTAGTGAAGGAGAGATAGCCAAAGGTGCTGCACCTGAACTAGCAAGTAGCGAGAATACACCTTTTGAGGTGATAGCACCACCAGAGAATCCATACTTAACTCCTATGTTTTCTGCAAGATTTGTATTGACCTCCACAATCTTAGTTTTGATGTATACTTGAGACTTCTCTATATCAAGTAGTCTAACCGTTTCACGGATATTCTCTATTTGAGCAGAGTTTGCTAAAACTATCAGAGCATTTCTCTCAAGGTCACTAGCAATTACAGCTTTTTGAACCTTTTCATTTTTTGCTATAGGAGAACGATTCGTAGCACCAACTTTTCTAGGTGGTATTTTTGCACCTTTTGCAATAGCATGAATGGAACCACCCGTAGCTAAATTACCAGTCATTTGAGGTAGTATTTTGCTTAAAATCTTCTCCATATCTTCAACATTTGAGTTCTCAAGTGGTATGACAAACATTCTCTGTACATCTCTCTCTTCACCCTCTATATCAAGTTGCTCAATATATTGAACCAATTTATTTAGATTTCGACTGTTTCCGACTAGTATAACTGAGTTACTACCATCATTTTTCATGACAGATACTTTTTCGCTGACTATATCTTGGGCAAAAAGCTCTTTGGACATACTCTGTATATTGGGAAAAATATCTTTTACTAAAGCATGTTGAAGTGTTATAACTCGACTTCTCTTCTTCTCACCTCTCTCAATCTTATCTATCAGCTTTTTAATAGATTTTAGAGAGTGAGGATATGCTGTAATAGCCAAAAGATTATTTTTCTTAAATGAGACAACCTTTGCACTTTTATGAAGTAGTGGTTTGATTTTTGTTCTTATCACCGCAGCGTTTACACTATTGAGTTGAAAAACTACAGTCTCCATAGTACCACCTTGACTTATATTGCTTCTAACGGGTAGTCCCTCTCCTGACGCATCATTTATTTTTACAACTTGGTAGTAGTCACCTTTTGGTACAAGAGTCATCTTTTTAGTGGATAAAATAGCATTTATTATAGGAATAAGCTCACTCTTCTCTACAGGTTCATTAGATATAAAGTTTATCTTTCCTTTTATCTCACCATCAATAAGTATATTTTTACCAGTAATCTTACCAACCATCTTTATAGCATCACTAATATTTAAATTGTTAAAGTTTATATCAACCTTCTCTGCATGAGCCTGAAGACTCAAAGCGATAAGTACCCCTACTACTATTTTACTTAATCTCATATTCTAACTCCATATCTTGATTATTCCTTTGTATACTCAAAGTTAAGTTTTCTATACTCTCCATCTCTTTGTAGAATGAAAAGGCTGCATTATAGCTGTTTAACTCTTGTCCATTAACTGCTTTGAGAATATCACCTCTTCTTAAATCTAGTTTCTCAAAATCGCTACCTTTTTTTACAAAGTTGACTTTGAATCCCTGTAGTTGACCATTTACTTTGTGTTCCCCTATCCCAATATCTTTCCATACCTTATCAATATCTTTGGTATAAGAGCTTAGTAGCCCCTTTGAGACAACCTTTCCTATACCATCTTCATTTTCAACTATACCCTTTGTTGG
>NZ_JAACKB010000319.1 GCF_010892395.1 Sulfurovum sp. bin170 | reverse complement strand
ACAGGAGTAGTTATGAAATCTCTAATAATAGCTTTTACAGTTCTCTTTTCAGGGTGCAGTATCAAGGAGTATAAACTTTTTCAAAATGAAGATCCATCATTGATGAGTCAAGCACAAGATATAAATATAAGTTATGATAGTAAAATTGTATCTGATGATATTCTAAAAATAGATATTTACAATATGAACCAAAAAGCAAATATACTAAATGGTTCAGCTATTGCAAACAGTCTAAGTGCCTCCATTAATAATGAGTATATTGTATCTACAGATGGGACAATATATCTTCCTCTTCTTCAAGAGGTAAAAGTTAAAGGTTTAACAATTAAAGAGTTAAATAATAAACTCACAAAAGAGTATACGCGTTATCTCAAACAGCCTTATATTAAAACATCCATCAAGAACCATAAAGTGTTTGTCTTAGGTGAGATAGGAGGCAAAGGAGTTATACCTATTGTTGGGAATAGTATATCTATTATAGAAGTTATCAGTAAAGCGGGAGGATTCACAGACCATTCATTAAGAGATAGAGTTAGAATTATCAGCAAGGAAGAGGGAAAACATAAGATGAGAACTGTTGACTTTACGAAACTAAGTATGCTCAATACAGATAATCTCATGTTGAGAAATAATACTATTGTATATGTTGAACCAAAAGGTACAAAAGCTATCAAGGTTGGAATCCAAGACTATCTGCCAATCATTCAATCAATCACTGCTATAGCAGGAACAATTTTAACCTTTGATTATCTCTCAAATGGAAATGATTAATGGAGGATAATCAACTTGATATACAGAGTATTATTTTAGTTTTACGAAAAAATATTTTTTTAATTCTATCTATTACTATACTATTTGCATCTGCTGTAGCGATATATGCTCACTTTTTAGACTACACATATAGTGCTAGTGCAACCATCTCTCTAGAGACTAAGGAGCAGTCTAATATGAGAGCTGTACTTCCCTCTTCTATATCACTGTTAGATAATACAATGAATGAACGACTTAAGCTATCTAGGCTCACTATTAAATCAAAAAAGTTTATTAGTACAATGATTGATAAGGTTAATATTAAGAGAGACTATTTTATTAAAAAAGATTTTAAAAAATTTGAAGTTGAGAAGTTTACAGATCACAAGATAGATATCCTCTATCATAATGAAAATTTATATGGAGAATTTTTTGAGATAATACCTTTGAGTAAACATCGATTTAGACTAAAGGTTGATTCTATAGATTATAGTTATGTCCATAGCTATAACAGTGAGATAAAAAACATACACTTTACCCTAAGAGTAATAAAGAGTGAAGGAGTAGACCTTTTTGTTGACTCAATGGAGAACAAAATTCATAAGTTTTTATCTTTTTCAGATTTTACTAGTTCAATATCTAGCTCTCTTACAGAAAAAAGTTATTTTTTTAAAACCTTTGATAGAAGTACACAAATTGAGAAAGTTATAGAGAGTATAAATATACTGACTCTATCTGATGAGATAATGAAAATCACATATGAAGACAGACTTCCTATACGAGCAAAAAGAGTTATAAGTGAGATAGCAAAAAGCTTTATTGACTATGACCTAAAAAATAAAACAGTTGAACTAGAACAGACACTGGAGTTTTTAGATAGGCAAATTATAGAGGTTAAATCGAACCTAAAATCCAAAGGTAGTAAACTACAGAAACATCAACAGAAAAATAGCGCATACTTTACAATGGGAGACAGTTCTAGTATGGCAGAGATAATTAATAAGAGAAAGGAATCTGTAGATAATATAACTATGCAACTACAAGAGATTGAAGCTTTCATATATAGTTTAAAATCCAATAATACCTTAAGTACTGTCTCTTTAGCTAGTACAGGTGTTGATATATCTTCTATTGGGTCTCTAATTGAAAGTTTTAAAAGTAGTGACGAGAAGTTAAGAGAGTTTAGATTTCAACAAAAAGATATTAGTAAATCTATTACATCAGATATGCAACTTATTGCACTTATTAATAGGCTTAAGGAGGAAGAAATATCTGCATCAACTCTACTAGTAGGTTTTACAAATGAACACCCTCAAGTAGTAGGGCAGATGGCTACTGTTGATAAAAGTAGAGATAGAATTCATGAAAAAATTGCAATAAATATTGAGAAGCTACAGAGAGATAAGGAGATAGCAAAATCGACAATCTTGACTAATATTTTGATGGTTAAGAGGAATTTAGAGTCAAAAATTAGACTCTTAAGAAGTGATATAAGAGGCAAAAAATCTATTCTCAAAGCTCTTCCTGCAAAAAAACTAATTAATCAAGAGTTACAAAAGAGCTTCTCTTTGAGTGAAGATGTTTACACTTTTTTATTACAAAAAAAGATAGAGATAGAGATGTCAAAAGCATCAACTATAGCAAATACTAAAATTATTGAAGATGCATATATAGCAAAATTTCCTATAAAACCAAATAAGAGAAATATAGTTCTTTCAGGGCTTCTATTAGGACTTATATTAGGAGTTGCTTATGTTGTATTGAGACTACTTTTAGATACAAAGATAAGAGAGATAAAAGATATAGAGGCTCTAACAGATGCGCCTATATATGGTACTCTACCACTAAAAGATAACAGTAGATTTTTCAAAGAGGCACTTAGAAATATTCGTACAAATTTACAGTTTGTTATCTCTGAGGATAAAGAGTGTACTACGATTTTAGTCTCTTCAACAGTTGCTGGAGAGGGAAAAACTACTATTGCAGCTGGTTTAGCAGAGGTTATTGCAGCAGCGGATAAAAAGGTATTGATTATGGATTTGGATCTTAGAAAACCAAGATTATATAAGGAGTTAAAAAGAAGTAATAAAATCGGAATGAGTAATTTTTTGACAAATGATATAGAACTAGAGACTATTATCCAAAAACTTAATGATAATCTTGACTTTTTTCCAGCAGGTTCTATTCCTCCAAACCCTTCAGAGCTTCTTATGAGTAAAAAATTTGCAAAGGTAATTGATGAGCTAGAGAGAGATTATGACTATATTATCTTTGATACAGCTCCAATTGGTTCTGTAACTGATGCAAATATGATTTTAAAACATACTGATATACTACTTTTAACTGTTAGAGCAGATGTAGCAGAGAAGAGTTATCTTAAAAACTTTAATAAAATGGTTATAGATAAAAAGATTAAATCATCAGGTATTGTTCTTAATGGGGTGAAGTTATATAAAAATAGAGGTTATGGCTATGGCTATGGATATGGCTATGGTTATGGCTATGGTTATGACTATGGATATGGAGAAGAGAAGAGTAAGTAATGTTCTCCTTTTTCTCAAAAAAAAACAGGCTTTTAACCCCTATTGATATACACTCTCATCTGATTCCTGGAATTGATGATGGTGCTAAAGATATGGAAAGCTCTATAGAGCTTATAAAAGCGTTACAAAAGATTGGATATAAAAAGCTTATTACTACTCCTCATATTAGTGATATGTTTCCCAATAGCCATATGAAAATCTTAGAGGGATATAACGCTTTAAAAAGAGAGTTGATTAAACAGGGAATAGATATAGATATTGAAGTGGCAGCAGAGTATTATGTAGATGAGTATTTTGAGGAACTTTTAGAGAAAGAAGAGCTTTTAACTTTTGGAAAAGAGAACTACTTACTGTTTGAATTTTCATATTTCACACCTCCACATGATATTGATAATCTAATCTATGATATAAGACTAAAAGGCTATACACCTATTTTGGCACATCCTGAGCGTTATCTCTATTGGCATCATGACTTTGATAAATATATAGAGTTAAAAGAGAATACAGATGTTCTGTTTCAGATTAATTTAAATTCAATCTCTGGGTACTATAATAATGATATTAAGAATATTGTTGAAAGATTGATTAAAAATGGTATGGTAGATTTTGTTGGCTCAGATACACATCATATGACACATATCAAAAGTTTAAAAAATAGCCTAAATCAAGCTTCTTATAAAAAGATATTTAAATATAATAATATCTTAAACAGTACGCTTTAAAAATATCTCAAATTTTCAATCTGAATGGCTTCAAAATAGCACGAATAAGCTTACGCCCTCTTGGAAGTATATATCCCTTGAAATTGACTCTATACCTATAAAATCTATCAGAAAAGTACCTCTTCTGCTCCTCT
The DNA here is from genome assembly GCF_010892395.1 of Sulfurovum sp. bin170. Lineage (GTDB taxonomy): Bacteria > Campylobacterota > Campylobacteria > Campylobacterales > Sulfurovaceae > UBA1140. Next base: position 2,530 of record NZ_JAACKB010000319.1, on the reverse strand, counting down.
TTTAGCTCCCTAAGTGTCTGCTCCACTTCACAGAACTCTCCTGTTTTTGGAGAGATATATCGTGGAAAGAGAATAAGTGTCGCAGCCACCAACTCATCAAGAGAACGAACAGCTGTTCTTCTCTCACACCTGCGATAATCCGTAGTTAATCCCCATCCTGCATAGAAAGGCATACCGTAAGTGTAAACTTTTTTCCCACGAATCAAAGCATCAAACCCTGCCCCTGATGTGAGAGTATGCACCTCATCACTCACCGCGATACAGGAGTCTATGCTTATCATGGTCTGCACCTCATTGGTACAACTCTCTATAATCTCTTTAGCTATACTCCCTTTTCTATTACCTGAAAGCACATCGGGGTGAGGTTTATAGATGATATAGGCTTTTGGATTTCTCTCTTTTACCATCTGTAGCAAATCACTATTATTCAAGCCAAATGCCCCAAACTTTATAGACATATCATCTTCTACTTGTCCAATGACCAGTATCACCTTGTCATACCTTGCTCTATCTATCTCTATTTCACTGTGTTCGAGATGGTTATATTTGGAAAACTTAGAGGCTACCACCTCTGCTCTAACTTTTTTTGCTCTCTCTAGTAGCTCATTTGAAAAATCATGATTTTCCAGTAGATACTCCAAATCTGATGGTTTTCGTGGGTCAAAGTAGATACCCCTAGAGTCAATGCCCATTGAGTATGGTTTTGCAAATCCAGACCCTAGTGCGACAGAACGAATAAAGGCATCCTCTATGCGATAGATGGTCATGCTGTTCTCTTTGGCATACGCTTCTACCTCGGGGAACTCTATGATTCCATAGATAAAGATATTTGATTGACTCTCTAATCCTTTATCTAATGCTTCATCCAACGATTTACAGATAAACTTTTGGTTATTGGGTGCATAGAAAAATGGCTCTATCTGCATCATTCGCCATGGGGAGAAGTTGAAGAAGTAGAGGTTTCCTTGGTTTGAGGGATAGGTTATTGGTGACACAGAGACTCCTCATCTTTAGTTTGATATAAACAGCACATATTCCACTCATAAACAGCTATACCTTCATCTGCAAACAAGCTGTATATTAAAGAGGAAGTTTTTCCGATTTCACCCTCCATGGGGAACTTAAATGCCTCTACCTTTGCTGATGGGAAAAGTTTTTTTATCGAAGAGAGTGCTGTTGATGTAAATGATGCTATATGAGTTATATTAATTCTATTATCTAAAACATACAGTTCAAATGCTATATCAGGTTTTAATATCTGTAGATTATATTCATCCATCACTTCTATCTCATCAAGTAAATTTTTATTTTCAGCTCTATGAGGAATATAGATGATGCTTTTGTTTTCTTGTTTATATTTTTCAAATATTGTTTTTAAGTATCTTAAATACTGTTCACTACTTATATCAATTACTCTATCCAATGGTTGACCAAGAAAATAAATCGTATCATCTTTATTGGTATCACTACTTAAGTTATACTGCTCCCTTAAAGCCTCAAATTTATGGGTTATGATAATCTCATCTTGATATTGAGGCAGTTGAAACATGGTGAAAAAATTGAGTTTCATCTTACGCATATCATTCTTATAACCATATAACAGAAGATATGATTTTCTAAAATTATGATAGAGTGCAAACTTTAGTTTTTTCAGTCTCCCTTTTCTCTCTTTTTCAGAAAAAGCAGTAATATATTTTTTATAACCTTCTGTGTTGGAGCTATAGAGTTCATTATGAATTGATATAGTATAGACACCATCATCTATTAAAAATAGCTCTTCATATCCAATATTGGCAATAAATCGTCGCATATTGGCACCAAAAAAACCGACAAAAACTCTACGGTAATGCTCTTTTCTAAGCTCCTTAATCAAGGTAATATTTAAATTGATATAGCTTTTTGCATCTCCTTTATCCAAAATAACTAACTTATCATAATCAAACAGGTGAAGTTTACTTTTTAAATGTGTCTCATCTTGGTTTTTATCCCCATAAAAGAGTAAAACTAGTGTGCAGTTCTTAGCATTAAAATATCGCTGTGCCTCAACAGCAGAGAGAAGTTGAAGCAGTGTACTAACCATAAAAAGATTCTTTTCACCTTTATCAAAATCTTTTTTTCTCTTAATAATTAATTTTGTTTCAACTCTCTTCATTTAATATATCTTTCATCTCTATGATTCTTACATCTTCATTTTGATAATATTTATAGATAAGTTCTATATTTTTTCGATGAGACTTATCTAAAAATTCTGTATCAATTCTAAATGCTTTTGTATCTGTATCTGGAAAAAGTTTGCGTATATTAAATAATGCTGATGTAATAAAAGAGGCAACTTCATTGGGATATATATGATTATTTAAAAAATATAACTCTATAGATTCATCTGGTATTAGTAAATTTATCCTATCAGACTCATCTATATAGTTTGCAATCTCATTATCTATCTTTTCTAATCTATGAGGAACAAATAAAACTTTTTTATCATGATAGTACTCAAATATATAAATTAGATAATCATTATAGGTCTCTT
>NZ_JAACKB010000318.1 GCF_010892395.1 Sulfurovum sp. bin170 | reverse complement strand
GCCATCGGTTCCTTATATGCAATCTGCATTTTCGGAATCGGCGTGTTTACACCCGAACTATTTGGTTCAAAAAAAAGCTTATTTCATTGGCATTGGGCTAAAGCCATCGGTTCCTAGTTTTGCAAGATGTCTATTTAAAACTCCCCAAGGAGTCTCATAATGTGTGCAATTGTTGGAGTATTTGGTGCAGAGAATGCCTCTAAATTAGCCTACTATGCTCTCTTTTCTATGCAACATCGTGGTCAAGAGTCAACAGGAATCTCTTCATCTAATGGTGAAAAAGTTCATCTAATTAAAAAACGAGGTTTAGTTACAGAGGTATTTGATGAGGAGGCTTTTTCTCTTCTCAAAGGTTCATGTGCAATTGGACATAACCGATACTCTACAGCAGGAGCTGATTCTGTACTGGATGCTCAACCTGTATTTGCAAAATATAAATTGGGTGAAATCTCTGTGGTTCATAATGGAAACTTGGTAAATAAATATGAGGTACGAAATGAGCTGATAGACAACGGTGCCATCTTTCAGACGGGGATGGATACTGAAAATATAGTTCATCTTATAGCCAAGAGCCAAAAGAATAAACTAAAAGCTCGAATCAAAGATATGCTAACTAAAATAGAGGGGGCATACTGTTTGGCGATTCAGAGTCGTCAAAAGATGTTTGTGATTCGTGACCGTTTTGGTATCCGTCCACTCTCTCTTGGAAAACTAAAAAGTGGTGGTTGGATAGTGAGTAGTGAGACCTGTGCTTTTGATTTAGTGGGTGCCGAGTTTGTTCGAGATGTTAACCCAGGAGAGATGTTGATTTTTGAAGAGGGAATGGAACCAAAATCGGAGCAGATTTTTGAGCCTGACTATCATCCTTGTGCTTTTGAGTATATCTATATGGCACGACCAGATTCGATTATTGATGGTAAAACAGTCTATAATATGCGTCTAAAAATGGGGAAACAGTTAGCAGAAGAGACACCTGCTGATATAGATTTGGTACTACCTGTGCCTGACTCTGGTGTGGCGGCCGCCAAAGGGTATGCTGATGGTATGGGTGTTCCTTTTGAGATGGGAATAGTACGAAATCACTATGTTGGTAGAACATTTATAGAGCCAACTCAAGAGATTAGAGACCTAAAGGTGAAATTAAAACTCTCTCCTATAAAAGATATGATAAAAGGGAAGAGAGTAGCCATAGTAGATGATTCTCTGGTACGAGGTACAACTTCACGACAGATAGTAAAAATGTTAAAAGAAGCAGGAGCTACCGAGGTACATATGCGTATAGCTGCACCTGAGATTAAATATCCATGTCGTTATGGGATTGATACACCAACTAAAGAGGAACTCATATCTACTAAATATACTCCCCAAGAGATAGCTAAAAGAATGGGTGCAGAGTCATTAGGTTTTTTATCAATAGAGGGGCTAAAAAAGTCACTAGGTGTTGATAGAGAGTACTCTTTGGTTAGCTTTGATGGAAACTATTTTGCAGGTGGCAATGCTGATAGTCCATCTTGTATTGTTTGCAATTAGTAGGGTGTATTTCAATACACCATCTAAAAATTCACAAGTCCTTTAAAAGTATTAATCAACATACTCTTCTCTTTTATATCAGCTCTCTCATCCCCAGGTTTAGTAGTGGTGATAACAGAGCGACCTATAATATGCTTTGCTCCATTTTTCAATCTAACTCCCCAGTAGTTATGCATAATGATAGGTTCATTATCTTTTTGACCAAGATAGAGGGTAATATGACCAGGGACAAAGAGTAGAGAGCGACAAGGTTTACCATAGGTCATGATAGCAGCTGCTTTCTCCTCTTTGGTCATACCAGCTAGAGACATATACTCTCCAGAACTCTCTTTTGCCTGTTGTGAAGAGTTTCTAGGTAGATATATACCAAAAGGTGCAAAAAAATCTTTCGTCAGAGCAGAGCAGTCTCTTGTTTTTAGTTTTCCACCCCAACCATAAGGTTCATTTACTAGCTGTTTTCCGATAAAAGCGATATTGAACTGATTGAATTTAATCGGTTTCTTTGCAATAAGATTGACCTCTACAGGTCTGAATCTTTTGATTATGGCATATCCATTGGCTCCTCTTTTGGCGACTATATATTTTTTAGAAATCTTATCTATAGGAAAAATACTACCTAACTTTACAAGAGAGAGAAGTTGATTATCATCATAAATATTTAGATTGTCAGTCGTGACTATACCATAGTTGTCAATCTGGAATTGCTCTTGGAATTTGGCTGTAACAAATGCCATATCTTCAATCTTTATCCAGCCAAATGCAAATGCTGTCTTGGCATATACCCACTCTCTATCTTTTGAGTAGTGAGAGACAAAGATAGGGGTGTTGATATGTACAGAGCTATTTTGATTATAATCAAAAGGGAACCCCTCTCCTGCACGATTGGAGCTATAATAGAACTCCTTTTCGGTAGGGTATAGTTTCAGGTTAGTATGTTTGGTAGTAATAGCAGGTTTTGATATGGAGTCATAATTATCAAAGTTTGAGTTTTTAATCTGATTTTTGAACCACTGTTTAGAGATTTTCTCATTATATCGTCTGTACATC
>NZ_JAACKB010000317.1 GCF_010892395.1 Sulfurovum sp. bin170 | reverse complement strand
TTTATCGAAGCCAAAAAAGTTGAAAAAGCACTAATCTATAAAGATTTAAAATGTTCTCCCCAAGAGGCAACACTGTTACAGTATATAAGTAGACGATTTGTGCAAGGGTTAGAAGAGACATCTGTACTAGAAATCCTACAAGATAACTTCAAATCCAAAGATTATGAGCATCTAAATCATCTCTCTTTGATTAAGAAGCTTATAGACTTGGGTTGGATTGTTCAAATAAGTTTTGGGCATATAAAAATTCAAGAAGTCTCCAAACTAGAGATACTAAATAGCTCCATAAGCCCTAGCATGGCTCTGCTTAGACTACTTGAAGAGGGGTCGATGGAGATTATACTACCAGAGATAAAACCATATACTGACCATCTTGAGTATCTCCAAGACCAGTTTGACATTATAGAACTTCTACACAAAATAGCTATATCCAAACAGGGTTTTAGTGATAGCTCACTAAGTGCAGGTAGATTACAGAGTAAACTAACTCTTCTATCTAAACGCATTGATGCAAGGCTAGAGATTACAAAAGAGCCGATTATTGTAGAGGAGTTTTTCAAGGAAAAAGAGTTTTCTGAGCAGGAGGAGAAGATATTCTTGGCTCTTCTAAAAGAGGAGTACTCAGGAGGAGAGGGGCAGTTCCGTGATATGAACACCCTTATAGAGCTTATATCCCTAGATGAGTATGAGAAGATTCGTAACCGCTCCTTGCTTGAAGATGGCTCTAAACTAATTAGTGAAAATATCATAGATTATGAGGAGATACTCAATATGTTTGGTGGAATCAGCCGTTCATTCTACCTCCAAGATGATATACTTCAAAAGATTATCCATCCAAACAAAAAGAAAAAAGTAACCAAACTTAAGCTAGATAAACTAGTAGAAGAGCAAGAGATGTTTGAGTGTCTAAAGACAACCACTACACTAGATGATGTGGTACTTCACCCAAAAACAAGAGCTGTACTTGATACAGTCATCAAACAAGTTGACAAAGATGTCTTTAAAAAACTAAAAGAGTGGGGAATCAAAGATAAAAGAAAAGGGATAGATGCAAGAATCATCTTCTACGGCTCCCCTGGAACAGGAAAAACCATGACAGCTATGAGTCTAGCCAAAACACTCAAACGCCCTATCCTAAGCTTTGACTGCTCCAAGATTCTATCTATGTATGTAGGAGAGAGCGAAAAAAATGTCCGTAAAATCTTTGACGATTTTAAAATCCTAAGCAAAAAAGCAAAAGTTGACCCAATCTTGCTACTAAATGAAGCAGACCAGTTCCTCAGTAGCCGAACAGAGGGTGCAGGAAGCAGTGCTGACAAGATGCACAACCAGATGCAAAATATCTTCTTGGAGCAGATAGAGAAGTTTGAAGGTATCCTAATAGCCACAACCAACCTACTTGACAATATAGACAAAGCCTTCTCGCGAAGATTTAACTACAAAATAGAGTTCAAAAAACCTGGCATTATACAAAGAAAGAGACTATGGCACTTTATGCTACTAGAAAAAGCCGACTATGAAGAGGGTTTTGATGTAAATATATTAGCCAAACATGAGCTAACTGGTGGGCAGATAGACCTCATTGTCCGTAATACTGCCTATAAAGTTGCCGTCAGAGATGAATCTCTATTCTCTATGCAAGATTTTTTAGAGGAGATAGAGAAAGAGCTTGGTTCTAGTTTTGATGGAGAGAGTAGTATGGGGTTTAAGGTTTAAACTAAACTTCTTTCAAAATTCATTTGGAATCGGAGACTTTAGTCCAATGCCATTGTCCCTACAATATTTTAATTTCAAAACCGTAGAGACAAGGGATTCCCTTGTCTAAATCCTTATGCTGAAGCCATCGGTTCCTAGTTTTGAAAGAAGTCTACTACTCAAAAACCTCCAAAACATTAACCTCCTGCTCCAAGCAGAGTATCTCTATCTTATCATCTACTCCATAAACTCTATCATAACTATACTTCCCTCGTTTGAGTATAAACTTATCTATAGTCCTATACTCTACATTGACCAAAAAATACTCTCTTACACCACTTTTTTCATAAAGCTCTTTTTTGATACTCTTATCTTTATATGCTGTTGATGGAGAGAGTACTTCAAAAATGGCACATGGTAGTTCATCTGATTTACAAAATAGCATAACATCAGGTTGAACTACAGAGACACTGTTGTCTACGGTTAATTTTATGTCAAAAGGTGCTATACGAGGAAAACATCTCTTTTTCGCTTTGCTAATATTTTTTAGTATAAAAAAGACATTACCAACTGCATCTTGATGTGAAGCACTAGCCCCTGCCATCATATGAATTGTCCCAAAGATTAACTCCACTCGCTCTTTTGTGCTACTGTCTATATCTAAATAATCATCATAACTATAGTTTTCTAATTTTAGTGCCTCATCCATAATCTTGCTCTCTTTAATATGTTTTTGAGTATTATACCTAAAACCATTTAGGAGAGAAGAGATGTCGAAAATATTACTATCTATAGCACTACCAATAACTATCTTTGCAGAGGGGGTGGTCGTCCCAGATAACTACAAAATCAGTGAAAATGAAGATGTAAGTTATGTTTACACATCAGAATATGCAGAGATTCTTCCAAAGATGAAAGCATATCAACAAGATTTGATGCAGCAGTATGAAGATGATTTTGGATATAAGCTAGATGATACTCTCTTCGTTGGTTTAGCTTCAAAAAACAACCAAATTGCCAATGGCTTCTCAACTCAAATCCCTTTTAACTCTCAACTATACTACGGTGCAGGTGTGGGACACATTGACTACTTCTGCTTTAACTCTTGGCTCAAAACTCTGATTATACACGAGACAGCACACAACTTTCAGCTCAATGCAAAAGAGAGCAAAGCTTCATGGCTTAGTCACAAGATAGTAGGTAATACGCCTGTATCTTTTTTGGGACTTTTTCCATTTTTCCCCATACCAAATCTGTTGGAGAGTAATTTTCTGCTAGAGGGAAATGCTGTGATGAACGAGTCTCGTTTTGACAATGGTGGTCGACTATATAGTGGATATGCACTTGCCGAGGTTGTTGCATTGGCAAAGGCTGATAAAATCAAACCAGAGCTTATATACAATGAGACTTTTGATTTCCCTTATGGTGAAAAGGTCTACTTGGTTGGTGGTTTTTTTCAGCAGTTTTTGGTAGAGAAGTATGGGGTTAAAAAGGTCAACCACTACTTTAAACTACACTCAAAACAGCTCTTTCCATTTTTTACTAACGCTGCTTTCAAAAACCTATTTGGCAAGACATTTAAAACCCTTTTGGCAGAGTTTGTCACAGAGATAAAAACAAAACATGCCAATTTCAAAAGCACAAAAGGGAAAATCATCGCAAAAAGTCAAAGCTTTGTTCCCATGAATAGCTCTGACAATGAGATATATACAGTTATCTCCGACCTTGAAAACTTTCCACAAATTTTAAAATATAGTAGAGATAAAAAAGAGATAAGCTACCAAGAGGGAGCATGTAACAGAGGCGAACCTTTCAAGATAGATGAAAAGTATAATACTCAAAGCTCATCAAAAACTTCACCTACCAAAATCGTTATGGGTCTTTTTGATAATGACTCATATCTGAAAGAGGGAACAGAATCGAAAGTGATACAGGGCTATATGCCTGATGGTAGAGCCGTCTATTTCAATTTAGACAAATCTCTGGAGACTCCACATATATATATCGGTCAAGAGTTTTATGGTTTGAGTCACTCTAGCGTTCATATCGACAAAGATGGCAATCTCTACTACTTCAAACAGAAGGGTCAAACTAGAACTCTCTACAGAAACAAAAAGGCACTCTTTGACTACCAAGGTCACTACGGTTTTGTAACAGATGTAGATAGCATTGGAGCGATATATTTTATAGCAAAAAGTGAACATGGTAGCACTGCCTATCGTTACAGTGGAGCTAAAACAGAGAGAGTAACAGCAGGGGATGATGTTATAGACTTCAAGCTTATCAATGGCACAGAAGCAGTTGTGGCTACTATAGACTCAGAGGAGTATAAATACCAAACTTTAACTATCTCACCAAAAGATGCCAAAGTCTTTAATACTAACTATGAGATAGAGGATAAAAAGAGCAAGGTGACACAAAATAGTCAGCCGTTTGAAATATCCAGTACAAAACTAAAATCAAAAGAGTACAACTCTCTCACTCAACTCAGATATAGCTCACTTGACCAATTTGTAGGCTACTCCACAGAGGATGGTGTGCTTTTTAATCTTCGAGCAAACTTTGTTGACCCACTAATGCAAAATATACTATCCCCTATGCTTTCACATGATGATGAGAGAACAGTAGGAGGAATAGGTTATCAAAGTCAAGCTCACTCCTTGGAGTTTGGGGGTAGTCTCTATGGTGTTGAGTATGATGAAGAGATTGATGTCAACTCCACAGATAGAGACCACGGCTACTCTGCTTATCTAAAATTACCATTTTTAGCCACAGGATACTGGCGTGGCTCATCTACACTAGAGTATAGCAAAGAGTATGACTCTGCATATCGAAAACCACTTACGCTCTCTTTTGATATAATCAACAACAAACAGTTCGGCAAGAGTAAATTTCCAAATCATCTAAACTATCTCAATCTCTTCACCTCAAAAGATAGAGATAGCAACGCTCTTGGAGCTTCTTACACTTGGATGCATGATTTGGGATGGCAGAGCTATGTGGGTCTAAGAGCATCTTACCTAAAAAGCGACAATGTCGATGAGCGATTTGAACGAGGAATAGAGATAGATGACAACTGGGGGGATATCCAAAACGATTCTGCCTCTATCACCATGCCAACGCTAGATAAGACCCTATACGCAAAAGAGGCAAAAGTAGCAGGAGCAACTGTATATAAGGTCTTTGATACTCCCCTATACTTCTTCTCATTTCCAGTATCACTACAGAGAGAGACCATCTATCTGAAACATAGGTTTTATGATTTTGAACTTCCAAATGAGAATAGACAATATAACGAAACTACAATTGGTCTGGAGAGTGATATACTCTTTTTTCATAAACTGCCAGTTCCTATAAAGCTTGAGTGGCTATATAATGAAGATTCGGAGGACAAATCACTATTTAGAATATTACTTGGTAGTGAGTTCTAATCGTAGGGGCAGAGCAATGTCTCTGCCCTTTGTAATATAAATATTAAACCCCAATCCCCTTAAGAATAAAGAATATAACAGCCGAAAGAACAGCAGCCACAGGAACAGTAATAATCCAAGCAGCTACAATTTTTTGAACCATACCTCGCTTAACATACTTCTCTTTTAACTCTTTTTTGATTACTTTAGCAATCTTCTTCTCTGCCTTGACAATCTCAAAGAGTTCAGATTTTCTCTTATAGTCACTACCTACATTTTCAAGCTCTACTTTATACCCATCAACTACTGCTAGTTGTGTTTGAAGCTCCTCATGTTTTGCAGAACTTGCATTACGGTCAAGCCACTCTCTAAGGAAACCAACACCAAATACACCACCAACCGCGATATGAGTCGAAGATACAGGCAATCCAAGCTGTGAAGCGATAACAACCGTAATCGAAGCAGCCATCATAATAGAAAACGCTCTCATCTGGTCAAGCTCTGTAATCTCTGAACCAACAGTTTTGATAAGTCTTGGACCAAATAGTGCTAGACCAACAGAGATACCAATACCACCAACGACCATTACCCATAATGGGATAGATGCTTTGGCTGAAATAGTTGTATTTGATAGAGAATCAAAAATAGCAGCCAAAGGTCCAACAGCATTCGCAACATCATTTGCACCATGAGCAAAAGATAGTAGTGCGGCAGCAAAGATAAGAGGAATCGTAAACAGAGTATTGATAGAGGCTCTACTATCTTCAAGTGTTGCCACCTTAGATGCTACACGAGGTTTAACAATCACATAGGTGATAAATGCACCAATCACACCAAATATCAGAGCAATACCAATTGTTGGTTTTTTATCAACCACAGGTAAAAATGGAAGAATCTCTACAATATCAACCCATACTTTTTTTAGACCTTTTACTGTCAAGTAAGTAATAAATGCCATCGCCATAACTGATACTAAAATAGGAACAATCTTTTTTGCAGACTCTAGCTTGTTATCCGTAAATACAATTTTGGATTTGATAATATAGAGGAATCCAGCAGCAATTAGTCCACCAAGTACTGGAGAGATAACCCAAGAAGCAGCGATTTTACCCATAGTTCCCCATGAGACAATGGCAAATCCACCAGCAGCAATACCACCACCCATAACACCACCAACAATTGAGTGGGTTGTGGATACAGGAGCTTTGAGCATAGTTGCCAATGTCAACCAAAGAGCCGCCGCCAAGAGTGCCGCTGCCATCGCATAGACAAATATCATAGGGTCACCTGCAAAAGCAGAAGGGTCAATAATCCCTTTTTTGATAGTCTTTACAACATCTCCACCTGCGATTAACGCACCTGCTGCCTCAAATATAGAAGCGATAACAATCGCCCCTCCAATTGTCAACGCACCTGCTCCAACAGCTGGCCCTACATTGTTTGCTACATCATTAGCTCCAATATTCATCGCCATATAAGCACCAAAAACGGCTGCCATCATGAGAAAACCTACATTTGGTATATCTCCAAATGCGTAGTTTACATAGAAAGCAACAGCTATTGCAAATCCTGCTCCTAGAATAACTTTGATAGAGTTGTTCATCTTATCCCTTTGTTTTTAAATAGCCGAAGTATATTATAAAAAGGTTACAGAACGGTAACATAGTAAATAGATATCTTGCAAAACTCCTTGGAATCGGAGGCTTCAGCCCAATGCCAATGAATTAGCGAGGCTGAAGCCGTCGGTTCCTTATATGCAATCTGCATTTTCGGAATCGGCGTGTTTACACCCGAACTATTTAGCTTAATTCATTGGCATTGGGCTAAAGCCATCGGTTCCTACTTTTAACTATTATGAATCGTAATCTGCTTAAATGGAATCTCCCAACCATACTCACTACAAGCCTCAACAGCCCATCGCCCAATAGACCTACGCAGACGATGATAGAGAGGTGCCATATTTCCATTGAAGTTGGCAACTATAGCAATATCAAGTGATGACTCCCCTGCATGAGAGAACTGAACTATCAACTTTTTAAGCCCATCTCTGTATCCCTCTTTTTCTATTTTTTGCAATATAAAACTCTCCAACTGCTTCACAATAATAGTAGTACTCTCTTTTTGATGACCATAACCAATCCCTATGCTATCTATGATTCTAAAATCCGTCGATAGATTTTGTGGAGATAGTGCTAAAAAGTCCGATACTATGTAGCTCCTATGTCCACCACCAACATCAACAAACTCTATAAACTCTAGTGAGATTCCCACTACCTTTCCATAATAGTCATTGGAGAGAAGAAGCCAATCACCCACTTTACAAGGGAACCAAGGCTCATATTCGAGTGAAGGTCGCGAAGCCAACCCAATCAACTCCTCTATAGGGATACGAAGACTCACACCAGATACTGGGTTCTCTATAATCGTAAAAATATTGATATTTTTTACTCTCCACGGCAGGTCAAGATAGAGGATTCGTTCATCTTCACGCACTGAACCGATATTTAGAAGGAGTCGTGCCTGTTGCCATAGCTTTGAGATAAAGCGTCGAAATGTCCAAGCGATACCAAAAAGAATCAAAAGACCAAAACTAAAAAGTACCCAATCCTCTTCATAATAAAATACAGCCATTGGAACTATAATCGCCAACAGTGCTGTGAAAATACGATAGAGAAGGTCAAAGAGTCTTAGATGAAAACTACGATTTGCTTTGGTAAAAATTGGAAAAAGTTTAATAGCTATAATGTGAATAGTATGCATAACAATAATAACAGCCAAAAATGCTAAAAAACCCTCCAACAAAAACAACCCTCGCTCTTGAAAAAAGCTTTTGCTACTCTCGTGGAGTGACTCTGTAAAAGAGATACTATTTTTGTCTAACATCTCTACTTGATGCATGGAGGCGTTCATATTGCTTGAGAGCAGTGTAATCTGTCTGTTCCAATACTCTTGAAGAGCCAGTAGCTCTTTTGTTAAAGTTCTGTTTTTGGTACTGTTTAAGAGAGTTTCGATATTCTCATATGCTTGAGCCGCTTTAGGGAGAACTCTATCATAATACTCTATCTCCTCTTGAAGCTGTGCTTTTTTTCTTATCTCTTTGGTTAGCTCTTTTGCACTCTCTATAAGAGGTTTAATAAGTAGATGAAAATCTTCACTTACGGTATTGTTAGAGGGGGTTTTACTAGAGTCTTCCAAAGATATATCAATACCTATTGCTATCATCTCAAATTTTCTTCTTAACTCATTGACCTTTTTATCAAGTTGTCTAATCTCATCTTTTAGACGCTTTTTTTCATCATCTAGCGTTGAGGTATACTCCTGTATCGTTTTTATTTTGATTTCATCTTCCAAAATAATTTTGGACTTTTGTAGTTCAAGTAGTGTATAGATAGTATTTTCGTTGGCGAGACTAGATAGAGAGAGGAAGATAATAGTGATAAAGATAGTAATAGTAAGTTTTAATATGTGCATTTTTATTGCTTTTTTGTAATTGTATCAGATATGGTATAGGATAGTTATTAATTAAGAAAAGAGATTCCCCAAAAGGGGAAGTGAGAGATAATTACCAGTTAATCTCCGTTGTTAACATAACAGCATCGGTTCTTTTACCAACTGCACTTCCACCCTCTCCAAGGTAGTTAGCAATAAACTCTACATTTTTGTTATACTGATATGTTACACCAGCAATTGCTCTTTTCTTCTCACCAGAATTATCATCCATATCAAAGAAATCATATCGTCCTATAGCGTTCCATTTTTTGGCAAATCTATACTCACCATTGATTGAGTAACCATCACCTTTGTATCCTGTGTGACCATCATCTACAGTGATATACTGTCCTGCAAGTAGAAATGCTGGTTGATTATATACAGCATGAAGCCCCATCCAGTTTAGGTCTTCATTTTTGTGCTTTCCACTCTCTTGATTCTGTTGACCAAAAAATGAGACATTTGCATAACTGTTTTTCTTTTTAGCTTTGCTTTTACCACCACCAAGGATATGACCTGTAAGTCTCCACTCAGCACTAAGTCCAGCTTCATTCTCATTGTCATCATTGTGGTAACCCTCACCGTTAAATAGACCTAGTTCACTAGAGAAATTCTCTGTTTTAGTCTTTAGGTTAAAACCTAAATCAGCAGAGTTAGTAAGGTGAGCACCCTTATCAGCTTCAACATAAACTTTTGAGATTGAACGATAGTTCCATCCACCATGCTCTTCATTGTCAATCCACGGTCTATGTACTTGTCCTAGCTCAATACCTGTGTTTGGTAGTACATTATCTAAGTATAAAAAAGCATACTTAAGTCTAACATTCCATGTACCATCCATATCTTTACCAACAGTATCTCCATTAGAGTCCTCATGTTTGCTATCATCAATCTGATGAGTGTCAAGCGTTGTTCTCATATAACTCTTTGGATTATCTTTGAAATAAGCTTTTACCTGAAAGTAGTTTCTTCTAGTCTCAAACTTATTGATTCTATCTTCTCCATCTGTCTCTGAGCTTACAAATCCAAGATAGTGTTTACCTGAAAACTTAAGAACTGGAACTTTTGATTTAACCTCTGTTCCCTCACCTGCTGTTGCCATCGTTGTCAAAGTAGCCAATGCTACTGCTGATAATAAGATTTTTTTCATACCTATATACTCCATTTCTGTTTTAATTGGGTAATTATATTGAAAAAAGGTTACAGAATGGTTACAGAGGATTTTAAAACTTTTTTTTGCTATAATAGTGAGAAATATAGATTAGACATCTTGCAAAACTAGGAACCGATGGCTTCAACCTCGTAATGTTCGGGACTAAAGTCTCCGATTCCAAGGAGTTTTGCAAGAAGTCTATTAAAGGAGAAGCCGTGCTTAGACAATTTTTACTTTTAATAATATTGTTTTTCATAACAGGATGTGTACAATCCTCCCCCACAACAAGCTCAACAACTATTCACCGTTCAGCTCAAAAGGTAGGTTATCTGGTCAATGTAAGAGCATACCCTACACATACCCACATAGGGACAACTGCTCTAACAAATTTTACAAAAAACTATCCATTTGGGTGGAAAATTCCCTCCTATATAGAGCGACAGCTAGATGAGAAACTGAAAACTTTTGCGGGTGTATACCCTGTAAATCTTAGAAAAAAAGGTATCAATCCCAATGAGATTAATAATCTAATCAAAAATGTCAATGGCATTTGGATGGTCGCTAGAGGTAAATCAGAGGCGTACAAAAGAGTAACAAAACAGCTCGGACTATCTGCTATTGTTATAGTCAATGAGAGTGCAAAACAGGCGATTAGAGATTGTGGTATGTTGGGGTGTAAAGAGTTCAAAGCAAGTGGGTATGGAGTTGTAACGCGTAGCTTTTTAAACTCTAACAAATTTTACTCTGCTACAGCATTTTATGCGAATGTATATAAACTTAATCCTCTAGGTTCACTAAACAGTCAACTAACTGCAATCAATGAGAGTAAAAAGATGACGCTTGTAGCTATATCAAAAGGCTCAATCGTAGAAGAGAATAAGATTAATTTTATATACCCTCAAAACTTCAACAGGTGGACAGAGCAGGAGTTCAAACCATTTAGAGCACCACTTATTAGATATATTGATGAGATGACTCAAAAAATTATCGGAGTAGTTAGAGATAACTAGATGTTATTGTAAGCGACCAATTCACCTCGTTTTAGTCGTGGCATTATATCCATCTTAATTTTACGAATCAAAAAGCTCTTTTTCATCAAAGAGAGAGAGCTATCTGTGGTAATACTCTTTAGCCTATTTGTATAATATATAAAAAGAGATGCGGAGAGAGCCTTTTTTAACTCATCCTCATCCATAACCTTTATATTTTCATCAAGCATCAAACCTGTTAAATTTGAATTGCCCTGCTCCTCTTTGATTACAGCATCAAAGAGTGATGCGTAACTCCCAAACATAGAGGAGTCAACCACAGATATAACCTCATTGATAAGTTTTTTCTTCTCATGTAGTGTTTTGATAATACTCAACTGACCTACATCCTCTTTGGGTGAAGAGAATCTAGCATTGACATTTTCCACTTTTACTGTTGAGCCAAACAGGGCAGGAGATATACCCAAAACAGTAGCAGAATGAGAGATATAGGCTTCTCTAATAATTGGGCTTAGTCTGTCAAGATAGCTTTTAATCGTACCAAATGCTATCTCTTTTTCTCTAGGATTTTGCAAATCATAAGCTTTAGCAGACATCTCTATCACAAAAGGGATAAGAGGCTGTTCGGCTCTTAGCAGATTTGCCACCTCTTGTACCTTATCAGCGGCAATCATATCAGCAGGGTCTGCTCCATTAGGAAAGAGAACCACCGAACCATCAAATCCACCCTCTGTCAACATGGTAGCAGCCTTCAAAGCCGCTGCCACTCCTGCTTTGTCCCCATCATAAGCGAGTATAATTTTAGGTTCACCCTTGCGAAGTATAGGTAGATGCTCCACTGTTAGAGCCGTTCCCAAAGTTGCCACTGCCTCTTTGAACCCAGCTTGGTGGAACATTATTACATCCAAATAACCCTCACAAACTATAAGTTTTTTACTACGATAAATATGCTCTTTGGCTTTGGAGTAACCGTAAAGGAGTTGTGACTTATTAAACAACTTAGTTTGAGGAGAGTTAATATATTTAGCAGGATGATTACTAATAGTCCGACCACCAAACCCCACAATAGCCCCACTTGCAGAGTAGATAGGAAAGGTAATTCTCTCCGTCAATCGTGCATAAAAACCACCTCTATCTCTCTGTGCCACAACCCCTGCCTCTTCTGCTTTTGGAACAGGCAAAAAATTGGCAGAGAGGAAATTCATAAGCTCATGAGAAGCCCCTACAAAACCAATACCAAAAGTCTCTATAGAGTGCTGATTTATCCCTCTATCTCGTATATATTTTGTTGCAATATCATTATAGTCTAAATTTTTACTATACCAACCTTGAACCTGCTCTAACACTCTGCGAGTCTCATTATGGTCACTAGAACCCTTGGTATAAGCTAGTGAAAAATTCATCATAGAGGCTATCTTCTCTAGTGCCTCTGGGTAGTTTAGCTTCTCATACTCTTTGACAAACTGGATAGCGTCGCCACCTACGCCACAAGAAAAACAGTGATATATCTGTTTTGAAGGACTAACCACAAAACTAGGAGTTTTTTCGCTATGAAAAGGGCAGTTGGCTTTAAAATTTGCTCCTGCTTTTTTTATCTCTATATAGTTGGAGATAATATCAACAATATCGATGCTGTTTTTAAGATTCTCTTCGGATGCTTTGTCAATCATAAAGGTATTATATCTAATATGTTAAAATAAAAGAAAAAAGGCACAGCACTTTGGACAAAATTCTCCCTGCATATAACGACCCACTCTTTAGTATTTTGATAATAGTACTACTTATACTTGTAGTTGCTATTGTATCTTTTGTAATGGGGAACTACAAAGAGGAGAGACAACGCAAGACTTTAAAAAGTTTTTTAGGGAAAATAAAAACTGATGAGTGTACACTAGATATTGAAAAATTACCTTTTGAAGAGGCTTTGATTACACCCCTCTCTCTACTGGCACATACATTTAGTACACAGGGGGAGTATCAAAAATCTATTGGTATATATCTATACCTCATTAATAATATTTCACCATTTCCCAAGAAAGAGTATCTCCTTGAAGGTCTTGGAAAGACTTACCTAAAAGCTGGTTTTTTGAAGCGTTCAGAGTCCATATTTTTAGAAATTTTGAGAAAACATGCAAGGAATAGAGAGGCCTTATATCATCTGGAAGTTGTTTATGAACTTCTAAATAAGCATGATAAAGCAGGTCAAACACTAAAACCACTAGAGATATTGGGTGAAAATTCAAATTCACTCAAAGCACATTTGAAACTATCTAATCTATTAAAAAACCAAGAGATTAACCGAGAGGATAAAGTTAAAAAACTAAAACAGCTTATAGAAGATAGTTCATACTCATATAGAAGGGTTATTAAAGAACTTTTTAAGCTAGACCTAAACGCTGCATGGGAGTTACTGGATATTGATAAAATAGACTCGATACTTGATATTCTGTGGTTCTTACCCTCTTCAAACCTCAATTTTGATATAATCTCTACAAATAAAACATTGAGTAGCATATATAGGGCAAAAGGAGTTTTAGAAGCCAAGGGTAGCGTCTCAAAAAGTGGTATATTTGTTATTGATACTATAAATGCCGCACAAAAAGGTGGTAGCCATGAAGTTGATTTGAACTTCAAATATGGATGCAGTAGATGTAAACAGCATTTTCCTATCTCTTTTGAACGCTGTCCTAAATGTTATGCTATAGACTCTATACAGGTAAAAGTTAGTCTTGCAAAAAAACAGTCACATACAGGTTATTCACTGCTTTGACCATTTATTTGGAACCGATGGCTTCAGCCTCGCTAATTCATTGGCATTGGGCTAAAGTCTCCAACTCCAAGGAGTTTTACAAGATATCTAAAGAAAAAAAAGGAAAAATATGAGTAAATTTAAAGCACTAGAGAAAGCTTTAAACTATCAATTCAGACGAGATGACCTCATCACCGAAGCACTCACACATAAGAGTTATAAGAAACCTTATAATAATGAGCGTTTAGAGTTCTTAGGTGATGCTGTACTCGACTTAATAGTAGGAGAGTATCTCTTCAACAAATTCCCAAAAGAGAATGAAGGATTACTATCTAAAATCCGTGCCTCTTTGGTCAATGAAAAAGGTTTTGCAAAACTAGCACTAGATATAAATCTGGGTAAATGTCTTCTTATCTCCTCAGCAGAAGAGAACAACTGTGGTCGAACCAAACCATCTCTTCTCTCCAATGCATTTGAAGCGATTATAGGAGCTATATACCTAGAGAGTGATCTACAGACTGCATCAAGAGTAGCCGTGGATCTTATAGAGGATGGTTATGAGA
Source organism: Sulfurovum sp. bin170 (assembly GCF_010892395.1). Taxonomy (GTDB): domain Bacteria; phylum Campylobacterota; class Campylobacteria; order Campylobacterales; family Sulfurovaceae; genus UBA1140. The sequence continues at coordinate 2,564 of NZ_JAACKB010000317.1, read as the reverse complement.
CGATAGACCTCAACTCTCTCTCCAAAGATTTCAAAACCACACTCCAAGAGCTTACCCAAGCTGAATTTGGAGAGACACCAACCTATAAGATGGTTCGTGCTTTTGGACCAGACCACAAAAAAGAGTTTGAAATATCTATAGAGTTACAACACAAAGTCATAGCTACAGCAATTGGGCGAAGCAAAAAAGAGGCTCAACAAAAATCAGCAGAGATTGCCCTAAAAAAACTTCAAGGAGTAGAATAAGTGAACAGTTTTGGAAAAAAATTCACGATTACTACATTTGGTGAGTCACATGGAAAAGCTCTTGGCTGTATCGTCGATGGAGTACCAGCAGGACTTAATATTGATGAAGAGTTTATACAGTCTGAACTAGATAGAAGAAAACCAGGGAAGAGTGAGCTAGAGACTGCAAGAAAAGAGGATGACAAGGTAGAGATACTCTCTGGTACATTTGAGGGGTTGAGTACAGGAACACCTATTATGATGGTTATCTTTAACTCCAACCAAAAGAGTCGTGACTATGATAATATCAAAGAGCTTTTTCGCCCTGGACATGCTGATTTTACCTATTATCATAAATATGGAATCAGAGACTACCGTGGTGGTGGGAGAAGCTCTGCAAGAGAGACAGCCGCAAGAGTAGCAGGTGGAGCAATTGCCAAATTGATGCTCAAAACTTTAAATATAGAGATAGCCTCAGGAGTATGTGAAGTAGATGGCATCAAGTCTCAATCGTATGACTTTACTCATGCCAAAAGCTCCAAACTCTATGCACTAGACCCAACTGTAGAGTCAGCACAAGAGAGAGCTATACTTGATGCGAAGAGTAACCATGACTCTGTAGGTGGAGTCGTACTCACTGTAGCAAAAGGTGTTCCTATCGGTCTAGGTGAACCACTATACTATAAACTGGATGCTATCTTGGCAGAAGCTATGATGGGAATTAATGCCTCAAAAGCTATAGAGATAGGAGATGGCATTGCCTCAACACATCTAAAAGGTAGCCAAAATAATGATGAGATAACACCCAATGGATTCAAAACAAATCACTCTGGTGGTATACTCGGTGGTATCTCAAATGGTGATGATATTATTGTCAAGACTCATTTTAAACCAACTCCATCTATCTTTCAAGCACAAGAGACGGTTACCAAAGAGAATGAGGCAACTGTTTGTGAGCTAAAGGGCAGACATGACCCATGCGTGGCTATTAGAGGGTCTATTGTTTGTGAGTCGATGATGGCACTTGTTTTGGCTGATATGGTTCTACTTAATATGGGTAAAAAAATGGAGCATCTTCGAAGTATTTATTGCGGATAGAGCTATATTGATTTTTATGGAGAGCAACTATGAACATAAAAAACCGACTTACAGAGTTCAAAAACTCAAACAACAAACTCTACTATCTCATTAATAATAAAGAGCTAGTAGTAGGTTTTTTTGCCTTATTGGCTTTTATATTTGGAATCATAGGTTTTAGTATTTCAAAAGAGACCAATGGTTTCTTAGATGTCATAAACAACACTATTGCACTCTTTGCATTTGCCTATCCTGATGATGATAATATCTATTTGGATATAGCTAAACTTTTAGCCATTATAGGACTTTTTGGAGGGGCTATCTCTTTTTTTATTCATCGTGTATCTAACCATCTAGTGGTATCATCAATTGTTAAAAAGCCTTATAGTCTGGTCGTTGGATTGGGCGAAAATAGTCGGTATTATCTCAATAGTGAAATGGATAGAGCAGGAGAAATAGTGATTGTGGAGAGTGATAAAAGTAATCCCTATATTGACCACTATATTGCCAAAGGGTTTGGTCTCTATATCGGTGATATTTTGGATAATGAGGTGATTGAAAATATCAACCTCTCCAATCTACAACAGGCTATTATATCAAGTGGGGATGATAAGAGAAATCTTGAAATTTTGATAAAATTAACAGACTCTTTTGGAGATGTAGAGTATAAAAGAGTCTATATCCATTCAGAGGAGTTTGCACTTAAAGCACTCTTTATGGAAGGGGTTGTTAGCAGACAGAATATTGAGATTGTACCGTTCTCTTTTTATGAACTGGTAGCTAAAAATCTATTTTCAAAACACTCTATCTTTGGTGATAAAGAGGAGATAGTCACAGGTAGTGAACCTTATTCTATAGCCATTATTGGCAGTGGAGAATTAGCTATGGAGGTGATTTGTCAACTTTTCAATATCGCTCATCTGCCCAATGAGAATGAGTTGAGTATCTATTGTGTTGACAGGGAGGCAGATAGATTTATAGAAAAAATTAAAAATAGATATAGTTATGTTGATAAAATCTTAAATATAAAATTAGTTCCACTAAATGATAATTTTGAAGATGAAAATTTTTATCAAAATAAGATTTGGTTTGAAGATAATTTGACTAATGTTATTATTACGGATAAAGATGAACAGAACAACCTCAATATAGAATCCGCTGGCCAATTGAACATCTTAACCAGGAAGCCATCTGGTTAGAAGTGAATAAAATCCCATTCTATGATGAAAGCGGAAAAGTAGTTGGAGTGTTGACTACAGCGGA
>NZ_JAACKB010000316.1 GCF_010892395.1 Sulfurovum sp. bin170 | reverse complement strand
TCGATAGAAATTTTAGTAACTACTGCAATATCAGAATAGAGCATTTTTTAAAAAAATACAGTTTTGATATAGAGATAGATAGAGATAAAGCTACTCATGAAAATTTAAACTTTGTCTTTAGTAAATTGAGGTTAAAAAAAATCCCCATCTATGTCATGATAGATGATTATGATAAATTCAATATTGAAAATAAGATAATTTGTAAGGATTTTTTTAGAGCCTTAAGAACTGCTACATCAGATAACAACTCATCATTAAAAAAAATATTTACAATAGGAACATTACCCACTATCACACTAGACATAACAAATGGAGGTGCTATAAGTACAAATATTAGCAATTTACAAACATTCAATAATGTACTTGGTATAACAAGAGATGAGTTAGATAAGTTCTTGTATTATTATTCAAATTCATTATTTGAAATTCAGAATTCAAAATTAAATATTGACAATTGCTATGATGGTTATAAATTTAATGAGAATATGAGTTCTACCCTTTACAATACTGATATGATACTCTATTATGTTAACTCACTTATTTTGGATGATGAACCACCAGCAAATCTAGTAGATATCAATATTCGAACCGACTACTCCAAACTAAGATATTTGGTCTATACCAATAATAGATTAAATGGAAACTTCAACACCTTGCAGAGACTTTTGGGAGGTGATGAGGTGACAACATTGCAGATAAAAGATAGTTTTTCAGCCTTTGATATGAAACAAGAGGATAACTTTATCTTACTGCTCTACTATCTAGGATTAATCACCATAGATAAGTTCTATAGAGGAGAATATTACTTCAAAATACCAAATCAAACCATCAGAATCATTATGGCCGAAGAGATAGTCTATTGTGAGCAGTATCTTTGAGTGTTTGATTGAGGTTATGTATTTTAGATGGCAATCTATTATAAATTGCCATCTAAATTAATCTCAATCATAACCTACCACTGAACGATAATCTTCAGGTGGGTGATAATACTTCTCTGGTTCTTCTTCGGCAACATGGGTTCTCTTTGGTGGTATATTATGTATAGGATAAGGAGAGATATCTATAGGCTCCTCTCTTTGTTGAGTTCTAGCTGGAGTATGACGAACACGCTCTTCTCTGGGTTGTGGGGGAGCCACAACAGGTTCAACATAATTTGTCATTTTAGAAGATGCGGTAGGAGTTGTAAAATAGAATCCACCATTAATCGTTTGGTCATAAATAGCTGGAAACTGTTTTTTGTTTGATTGAGTATAGACATCTTTGCGTGTTTTTTGAAAAACATCTCGCAGATCAAGTTCTTGACCCATATATTTAATCAGTGATTCAGTAAAAAGCCCATGTCCACCAGCTCTACCGTCACTTGCAACGCTTCCTGCTCCTGTAGAGTAAGAGACAAACATTCCTATTGGTTCAACTTTTGCCAATCCTCCTGTACCAATACTTCGACTAAAAGGGTCGTTACGACAAGCATCCAAAACCACAATATTGAGTCGATTACCTATATTTTGCATCCGTTTAGTAATCTTGTTCAACGCGATAGCTTCAAACTCTGTATCACTTTTAGCTTCTATCTTTGCATCCACAGGAATGAGGTAGTTTTGTCCATCTACCTCTATTCCATGTCCTGAAAAATAGAACATTCCTACACCACCTTTTTTTATAGCAGTATAAAATTGATTCAAACTACTTTTCATACTCTTTTTAGTTGTATCTTCACTGTAAATGACCTTAAATCCTCGTTGCTCCAAAATATTTTTAATTGATTTTGCATCATTAATTGGATTACTTAGTTTAGACAACACACCTCGATAATCACTGTTTCCAATAACCAATGCAACTCTTTGCTCTACGCTTCCAGTAGCCTGTATCTTTACAGCTCTATTCTCATCTGCATATAGATAAAAAGGTAATAAGCTAACAAGTAAAAAAATAAAATATTTCATCTATTTAAAGATGCTAATAGCATTTTTTACTGCATCTGCAGCAGAATCTAAAGCAGATGAACTCTCTTCAACTGAATCAGTGGTCTGGTGACGCTTCATATTTTCTAAACGAATCTCATCAGCGGTTAAGTTTTGTTGTCGTTTATATTGTCTTGCTTCAGCTCTGGTAATTTGAGCACCTTCTGCTCCTCTATT
>NZ_JAACKB010000315.1 GCF_010892395.1 Sulfurovum sp. bin170 | reverse complement strand
TTTTATAAATTTATTCAATTTAAATCCTTTATAATCTTTTTGTATGAATTATAATTTTAAATTGTGTATATATTGTGAATATCAATTGTTTGATAACAAAAAAGAATATTAAGAGAAGAAGAGACTCCCAAAAAAATGGGAGTTATATAGATTTATTATAGCTTATCAGACTTAACAGCTAGGAACATTTCCAGAGTCACTTGCAAACTCATTAGCGAAGTCAAAGATATGAGGAACTAGCTTCTCTTTTATAGATACACCTTCACCACAGATTTCAGCAATCGCTTCACCCATCTTACCATCTTCGTTAATCTTTTCCCACTCTTCTTGAGTATGCTTCTTTGCGAAGTCTGCACCAGTCATCTTACAAGCTTCTTTAAGCTTTTTAGAGTAAAGTTTTTGACCTTTAGCTGCATCTGCTGATGCTGTTGTTGTCATTACTGCCATACCTAAAAGTGCTGCTAGAGCTAATTTTGAAAATTTTGTCATTTAAATCCTTTTATTTTGTGATAGTCGCAGTATAAAACATTTTTGTGTAATGATTGTGATAAAAAATCATTTTTATAAAAAAATAGATAATTATTATAACCCTATCTTGCTAGAGCAATTAGCACACCCTCAATCAGCTTATCTATATCTCCATCTAAAATTCCATCTACATTTGAAAAGGGCTGATTGCTTCTAGTATCTTTCACCTGTTGGTAGGGAGCTAGAACATATGAACGAATCTGATGTCCCCATCCTATCTCACTCTTCTCCACCCCATCAATCTCTGCCTGTCTCTTCTCCATCTCATACTCATAAAGCCGAGATTTCAGCATCTTCATAGCCGTTGCTCTGTTTTTATGTTGGCTTCTACCATTTTGACATTGTACTACTATATTGGTCTCGATATGAGTGATACGAATGGCACTCTCTGTTTTGTTGACATGTTGCCCACCTGCACCTGAGGCTCTATATGTATCGACTCTTATATCTTTATCCTCAATCTCTATATCTATATCATCATCAACTTCTGGTGATACCATAACAGAGCTAAATGATGTGTGTCTCTTGGCATTAGAGTCAAACGGAGAGATACGAACAAGACGATGTATTCCATTCTCTACCTTTAGATAACCGTAAGCATTCTCACCTTTGATAATGAAACTGACATCTTTTATCCCTGCCTCTTCTCCTGCTTGATAATCAAGCCCCTCTACTTTGAATCCTTTTCGTTCAGCCCATCGAAGATACATCCGATATAACATATTTGCCCAATCCTGAGATTCTGTTCCACCCGCGCCAGGGTGGATAGAGACTATGGCGTTGTTATTATCATTCTCACCACTCAACATCATTGTTACTTCTAATGCAGTGATATTTTCTCGTAGAGTCTCTGCTTCATCATAGAGCATCTCTATTGTCTCCTCATCCCCTTCAGCTTTTGCCATATCAAAAAACTCCACGGCATCCACAACGGAATTGTTAGCATCTCTGTATTTTGTTAATATTCTCTCTTTTCTAGTCTTCTCCTGAGATATTTTTGAGGCATTTTTGGCATCACTCCAAAAACTAGGCTCCTGTTCCATACTCTCTATCTCTTTTAGCCGACTCAGAATAGTATCAGGTTTAACAATATTTTTTATATTTTCTATTTTTATAGTAAGTGTTTTTAGCAGTTCACCATATTCATAAGCATCCATCTATTAGTCCATTTATTAAATTAGTTGCTATTTTATCGAAATAACTTTTGATTTTTGTCAATGCTTACTCTAATCCTACTTTGTTATAATTAGTGAAATAGAAAAAAAGGGAGTTCTGATGTCAGTAATTATTCAATCAACCATAAAAACCAATCCACTAGGTCGTTGGTATATAGAGCTAAGAGATACCACAGAGGAAGAGTCTATGGAGATATGTTTAGATATTGAAGAGTATGCCAAAAAGATAGAGATTATGGGTCTGGAGTATGGTGGAGATATAGAGGTAGCTTGGCAATCCGATGATGATGTGTCACAGATGCAGATACATGAGGTGAGAATGCAGATGAATGAGTATCAAACAAAGAAGGAGACAGAGGGTGAGATGAGAAAAACACATCAACCTGATGGAACTCCTAATTTTCAAGGATAATGATGTTTAGAATATTAGCTACTATAGCGTTACTGTTTCTATTTGGATGTGATAGTAAAACGCAAAAAGAGGAGAGCATTTTCTCAACTACTGCTCAAAAAAATGATCCTGTAGGGGTTCCTCTTGTGGGTACCTTGGATGGGAATATCTCAACCACTATAGAGAAATTTACGCTCAATACAATAGATGGTAAACAACTTAATATATCAGAGATAGAGAATGGTCTAGAGTTTAAAGAGTTAAAAGATAAAGCTATCTTTCTTGTATTTTTTGGATATAGATGTCCCCCTTGCGTAAGAGAGATACCTGTTCTTATAGAATTAACTAAAAAATATAAGGATTTTGCTATTGTAGCTATTGAAGTACA
>NZ_JAACKB010000314.1 GCF_010892395.1 Sulfurovum sp. bin170 | reverse complement strand
TTTTTCAAAGTCCAAAATTCACCCCCTGTTAAATGGATTCATCATCTTATCCATCCTCATCTATCTCCTCCTCCAAAGAGATAATTTTCTGCATCAACAGACGATAAGATTGTATATCAAACTCCTCTTTGCAGAAGAAACAGATATGAAACTTAAAGTCACTATCTTGAAAACTATGTTTCAATTTTGAAAATATCTTCTCTATCGGCTTTTTATACCCCTCTGGTTTTATCCTGACAATCTCATTGATTAATCTATCAATCTCACTCTCAAATTTATCTATAAACAGAGTAATATCAACTAAATTATTAGAGTTATAGTATAAAATATTAAGCTCCAAGTAGAGATACTCTTGAAGATATAGCACCACTCTATCTATGTCAATATGAATATCAACCCCTTTTGGATAGGAGTCAATCAACTCTTGGAGAGCCATTTTATAGATATTTTGAGCCTCTTTTAAAGAGCCAATGAGGTTTTCATCCCTTCTGCTTCGCAGGAGAAATATAGTTCGAATGGCTCTATTTATGGTTTTTGTACCAAAATTTGTCTTGAATATGGTCTTGGATTTCAAAATCTCTCTAATAGGATTTTTTATTCTATAGCTATTTGTGAACCACTTCTCATAGACTGCTTTAAGTATCTCTTCATCAAAATATCTAAAATATGCCAATTTATTAAATAGCTCAGAGAACTCAATCTTCTGCATAATATGTTCAAAGATAGTATCGACTTTTGCATCTACCTTTTGGAGGTCAAGGTTTCTCCAATATAGTCTGTTGCATAGCTTTTCAACTCTGATTATATTGTTGTGGATAATATAACTCATAATCCCAGGGTGACCGTTTGTCAGATAGAAAAATCGTGCCGTGACACAATCTATATTTGGTATCTCCTTCTCACCCCCATTGATGATAAACTTCTTGACCGAATCATAGTTAAAAGGTTTGAGGACTATCTTTTTCTTTTTTCTCACAAAATCAAAAAGATAATCAAAACTGTCAATCCTATCAATTAGACCATTGCCTGTTATGACCATTTTGGAGCGAACTCGATTACCTATGAGTATGGAGTTTATCTCTCCTATGAGCTTTAGAAACTTCTCAAACTCAAACTCACCACTAATCCTATCAATATCATCAAAGAGAAGTGCGATACCTTTTATCTCATGGTTAAAACTCCTCTCCATAATCTCTTTGCTTTTGAGAATATAGCTCCCCAAAGAGTGACCACCAATATCATTTGACTCTGTGCTACTAATAGGGATTGAGTTCCTAATCGACATCGCTATCTCATCTGCCGTTGAGGGGGAGTATGAACATTTGATAGAGTAACAGACCCACGACTCCTTCTCAAAACTATCTTTTAGTTTAGTCAAGATGTGAGTTTTACCACAGCTCAAAGCTCCATCAATGGTGATAAAAGTTGACCCCTCTTTGTCGGAGACTATATCAAGCAGAGGCTTCTCTCTATTTTCAAAATAGAATCTCTCTATCTGCAAATCTCTTTTGAACTCCTCATTAATCCAGTGAGGTATCCACTCAATAAAGATATCAATCAGATTCCTATCTTTTATCTCATCCAAAAGAGCTTCAAAATCTCCACACTTAGCCAAATCCACACTATCAAACAGAAAAAGTCGGCAGAAATCTTCAGAGAGTCTCTCTCGTTTTTTTGATGAGAGGAACTTATCTTTGATAAAAACACTTTCTAGTTTTAGATACTTTCTATACTGCTCAATCTTAATATTAAGAGGTTCAAATATCATTGCAATCTTGGTAATAGGTATAGCAATAGCCTCATCATACTCCCTAAATCGCTCATCAAACCGCCCAACAATAATCCCCACAACAGCCTGTGAACTCTCCTCAACAATTGGCGAACCACTCAAACCTTTGATAATCTTGTGATGGCTTGATGAGTCATCCAACATAATAAAATCACTATCAGCCATATCTTCGGAGTGTTCGATATGCACCAACCCATTACATCGGTGTTTATCTAGCTCCTCACTCCTATATCCACAGGTGACCAAAGATTTACTACTATCATAACTCTTGAAATCAGCCAGATGAATATCCTGTGGGTCTGTATCTATTTTGAGGATAATTACATCAAGCTTTACTGGGTCATAAGTTGAGTGTATTGCAGTAGCTTGATAGGTTCTGTTTTGAAACTCAATCTCTATCTTGCTCTGATTTATCTCTTCTAGACTCTTTTGAATAGAGACCTTTGAGAAGATATGATAACAGGTCAATATATTACCAAACTCATTAATAAAAAAACCTGTACCCTCTATTTTACCATTTACTCTGATATAGACAACTATATCTTTTAGAACATCTTGAATATTTTTTTGCATACGAATCTCTTACTCTTTAGCTTTGTTCCAAGTCAGTGAGATACTAAACTCTGCATCTATACCAGCTTTTACCAAAATTATCCCACCAACCTCACTGTTTATCTTGACACCAAATTTGATAGTCGCAGTGTCAGGAGATAGCTCCTCTATACTATCATATATCTCTTTTCCAATATGTGTAATAGACTTGCCAACCCTGCCAAATATATCACTTGACCCCTCTATTATCTTACTACTCTCATCCCCTATCGAGTGTCTATCTATAAAATCTCCAGAGAATTTTGTAGGCTTCTTTGCACCCCACCTACTTAGAGCCTCATCACTGCTATTTGGTTCAATCTCAATATAGAGATTGGCTCC
>NZ_JAACKB010000313.1 GCF_010892395.1 Sulfurovum sp. bin170 | reverse complement strand
GACTATTTTATCAAAGATGATTCTATCTGTTATGAGATAGGTACATCTACAGGAGTACTCTCTCATAAACTTGCCAAAAGATTTAGTGATAGGGGTGCTAAGTTTATTGGTTTGGATATAGAGGAGGATATGGTAGCCAGTGCAAAAAAAAGATACAGTATGAGTAGTTTATTTTTTGAGTATGCTGATGTTTTGGAGTACTCTTTTGAGTCATCAGATTTTATCACTTCATACTATGTGGTACAGTTTATAAGACCAAGTCAGAGACAGCTTCTCATAGACAAGATATATCAGAGTCTCAGTTGGGGTGGTGCATTTTTGTACTTTGAAAAGGTAAGAGCTCCTGATGCACGGTTTCAGGATATTATGACAGGTGTTTATAATGAGTACAAGCTAGAGCAGGGGTACTCTGCTGAAGAGATTGTACAGAAGAGTAGGAGTCTAAAGGGAGTGCTTGAACCTTTCTCGACGCAAGGAAATGTGGATATGCTGGGAAGAGCAGGATTTGTTGATATTATGAGTGTTGCGAAGTTTGGTCCTTTTGAGGGGATATTGGCGATTAAATGATAAAAAACACTCTATACACTATAAAATGGACTCTAAAACGGATAGGTTATCTAAAAAAAGAGGTTAAAAATCTCTTTCATATTATAATCTATCAACCTCAATCAAGATTCCTACTAGAGTCATGGGATGCCCCATCTTGCCCACTTGAAGTTATCAAATTCTATAGCTTTATTGGACGAATATGGTTTGGCTTTAGAGAGTTTATGGCCTTAATCTCAAATGGAATTATATTTAAAAAACAGATACTACTAGATGGATTTGACCCCATAGATGTAAAAGCTCTTTACGCTACTGGCAGAGATAATATCCCTCATCCAAAACCACCACTTGTAGAGTTATCCCCTACTTATCAAATAGATACAGAGATTTTTGAGACTATAGAAAAATCATATTATTTAGCCAATGAGCATGACCCTGATAGGTTTGATAGAGCTGATTGGTGGGAAGAGATGTCCAGAGCATTCAAAAAAGAGCTATTTGACAGTGGTAAAATCAATCGAGAGTATCTGGCTAATTTTAGAGGCATAAAAGAGTTACCTGCAAATATTGTCAAAGACCAGTTTTTAGTGGTAAACCGTGATTTTGGATATCATATATCCTATCTAAAAGCGATAGATTTGGTTCTTGAATATCATAGACATGCCAAGATAGTAAAAAAAGAGATTCTATTTTCTCTATCAGAGAGCTATGCGGGGAATAATCTGTGTGTAAATTATAGAGGTATGAGATTGAGTCTGCGACTTCTTTTTCACTCTGTGATGGTTGATAATATTCTAAGTAACAGTTCGTTTGACAAGAGACCAGTTATATGGGAGATAGGAGCAGGGTATGGTGGATTGGGTAGGATTTTGAAATCGTATATCCCTAATAGTTGTCATATTTTACTTGATTTACCTGAGACTCTAACCTACTGCTCATATTTTATAGCTTATAATTTTCCTGATAAAAAGGTAGCTTATTTGAGTGATATTATGGAGAGATTGGATGAGTTTGATACTCTGATAGAGGAGTATGATTTTATTTTAATTCCACCTTGGGTTAGTAAGTATATCCCCAACAATAGTGTAGATTTGGTCATTGATACCTACTCTATGTCAGAGATGTCAAAGGTCTATGCAGAGTACTATTTGGAACATATAGATAGAACTCTAAATATCGGTGGATACTTCTACTCTATCAACAAAAGGTTCAAACGAGAGTCGGATAAGCTTCCATTTTATGAGTGGAGATTTAAAAGCAAATTCACTACTCTACTATATGAGTATAGTAAATATATTCATCCACAGTGGCTTGGGCAAAAAATAGGCTAGATGAGTAGATTGATTGATAAACTAAAGCAGAATAGCTATATATTTCAGATAGCAACACTGATGTCAGGTACGCTTATGGCACAAGCTTTGATGTTTGCATTTATCCCTATACTTACTAGAATTTATACTCCAACGGAGTTTGGACTATATTCACTTTTTTTTCTTATCTCTAGTATGATAGGAGAGGTCTCTAGTTTGAGATATGAACAGGCGATAATGTTACCAAAATCAGATATAGATGCACAGACTTTGGTGTTTTTATCGGTAGCAGTTACATTTATAATAACCACTATAGTTACGCTTGTTATTGTACTCTTTTATGACCTCTTTTTGAACTATTTTAATGGATTGGTATATCTTGTGTGGCTACTTCCTCCTTCAATATTGATACTCGGTTTAACTCAAATTTTTGATACCTACTCTACAAGGAGACAATTATATAAAAAAATAGCAACGGTTAGAGTTGTAGAGTCTGTTACAACCATTGGCACACAGTGGAGTAGCCGATACCTATTTGCATTAGATGGATTGATTGTAGGGAAGCTTATCTCTAACTTTTTTGTACTCTATCAATTTCTACATTTCCATATAAAAGAGACCTTGCAAAACTCCTTGGAAGCGGAGGCTTTAGCCCCGAATAATACGAGGCTAAAGCCATCGGTTCCTCTACATTTTCATATAAAAAAGCAGACTCTAGGAGTGAGATATTTAACAAAGAGACGACTCAAAGCAAATATAAAACGACACGATAGTTTTCCAAAATACTTTACCTTCTCCTCTCTGTTAAACTCTTTTTCTCAAAATATACCAATTTTCCTATTTTCAATGCTCTTCTCTCCTGCAATCGCAGGATTTTACGGCTTGACTGCTAGAGTTATGCAAGTTCCAATATTGTTGATTTCAGGTTCAACAAGAAGAGTTTTTTATCAAAAAGCATCTCAAATGTACGCTAATGGAGAGAACATTAGAGAGATATATCTCAAAACAACCATTGGGTTAATAAAACTTTTTATACTGCCCCTTTTTATTATTCTTCTTTTTGGTGAAGAGATATTTGTTCTCATTTTTAGTAATAAATGGGCTGAGTCTGGAGTGATAGCACAGATAACTATCATTTGGTTTATGTTTGCGTTTAT
>NZ_JAACKB010000312.1 GCF_010892395.1 Sulfurovum sp. bin170 | reverse complement strand
GTTAAATCTACCTACAGATTATCCAAGAGGTGCTATTCAAACTTTTAATGGAGCAGAAATTTTTCTTAAATTTGATAAAAAACTCTCATCAAAGTTCAATTTATGGGCAGAGGACTATACGCTATTTAGTCTATTATTAGGTATTACAGATATTTTACTCTCTAAATATAGCAATCAAGATGATATAGTCGTGGGTGTACCTGTAGCCAATAGAGTATATGAAGCGTTATTTAATCAGATAGGTTTTTATGTCAATACCATACCTATGCGAATAAAACTAAAGCAAGATAGCTCATTTAAAGAGAACTTAAAACATATCAAAACTGTGAGTAGAGAAGGGCTAGATCATCAGAGTTACCCTTTTGATATATTGGCAAATGAGATAGAAAAAGAGAAAGATTTAAGCCAAAATCCACTCTTTAATACGATGGTTATTTTACAAAATGACCATCAAAGAAGAGGTAGATTTGCCAATTATAAAGAGATAAAGATAGATAAATCTCAGTTTGATATGACATTTGAGTATCATCAGATAGGTGATGAGATAGAGCTATCTATAGAGTATAATAGTGATTTATATCAAGCCTCTACTATAGAAAGACTCTCTAAAAATATAGAGATATTAATGCAGAGTATTGAATTAGATACTATATTGTCTGATATAGAGATAGTATCTAAAGAGGAGAAAAAATTATTAAAGAGTTTTAATAAGACAAAAGCCAAATATCCTGATAATGATACTATCATCTCTATTTTTGAAAAACAAGTTAAATCTTCTCCTGATAAGATAGCTATTGGTTACGAAGATAAAAAAATAACTTATAAAGAGTTAAATAAAAAATCTAATAGATTGGCTCATTATCTCATAGATGAGGGTATCGAGGCTGATGATATTGTAGCGATAGAGATAGATAGAAGTATAGAGATGATGATAGGACTACTGGCTATTCTTAAAGCTGGGGGTGCTTATTTGCCTATAGATACAGAGTATCCCAAAGATAGGATAGCGTATATTATCAAAGACTCAAAAGCTAAAATACTGCTCCAATATCAAGATATAATAGATGAAAAGTTAGAGAACTATAAGAGTAAAAACCCCAAAAATAGAGTGACTCCAGATGATTTAGCCTATGTGATATATACATCAGGAAGTACAGGCAGACCAAAAGGTGTGATGCTCGAACACCGTGGCGTGGTCAATCGTATAGATTGGATGAGAAAAGAATATAATTTGGATTCAAATGATATTATACTCCAAAAGACTCCTTATAGTTTTGATGTCTCTGTGTGGGAGCTGTTTTTGCCTTTGATGTATGGGCTTAAGCAGGTAATAGCCAAACCAAATGGACATAAAGATAATAAATATCTTGTCAAGTTGATACAAAAAGAGTCTGTGACATTTTTGCATTTTGTACCCTCTATGCTCAATGCTATGATATATACAGATGGATTAAAAAACTGTCCCTCTATCAAAAATATCGTCTGTAGTGGAGAGGCTTTATCTGCTCAGAGCGTAAAAGATTTTTATGCGACTATTAAGCATATAAATTTACATAATCTCTATGGACCTACGGAAGCATCTATAGATGTAACAGCTTTTTCTTGTGATAGAGACAGTGAGTTAAAGAATATTCCTATAGGAAAGAGTATCTCAAATATCAAAATATATATTTTAGACACTCATTTAAAAGAAGTACCTTTGGGTGTGGTAGGAGAGTTGCATATACAGGGTATTGGCTTGGCAAGAGGCTATCTCAACCAAAAAGAACTCACAGATGAGAAGTTTATTTCACATCCAAAACTAGGACGCATCTATAAGAGTGGAGATTTGGCAAAATATACCCAAAGTGGAGATATAGAGTATCTAGGACGCATAGATGACCAAATTAAGCTTAGAGGTTTTAGGATAGAACTAGGAGAGATAGAGAGTTCTATATTGGAGTATTCTTCTATCAAAGAGAGTGTCGTGGTCGTAAAAGATGAACAGTTGGTAGCCTATATCGTAGGAGACGAGGAGGGGCTAAGAGAGTATCTTAAAAATAGACTTACAGCGTATATGATACCAAATATATTTATTATGATGGATAGTTTGCCTCTCAATAGCAATGGTAAGTTAGATAGAAAAAAGCTACCACTACTACAAGATATAGCAATAGACAAAGAGATAGTCGTAGCAAGTAGTGATAACGAAAAGATGTTATTAGAGATATTTGAAGATGTATTAAATATCAAAAATATCTCTATAAATGATAATTTCTTTTTTATCGGTGGAGATTCTATCAAAGCGATACAAATTATCTCTAAATTAGGTACATTAGGTTTTGTCTTAGAGATAAAAGATATATTTTATCACCCCACTATCAAAGCTTTGGCACAAATTTTAAATTCCAATAGCACAGAGATACTTGACCAGTCAAAGGTAGTCGGTGAATTTCCACTTATACCTATTCAGAAGTTTTTTATAGAAAACTTTGATGGGATTAACCACTTTAATCAGTATCTAGTATTAAAATCAAAGATAGATATAGACTTTGATAGATTACAAAATGCTTTTGCAGAGGTGGTAGAACACCACGATGCGTTGAGGTCTAGGTTTGAAATTAAAGAGGGTGAGTATATACAGATAATAGATGAGACAAGCGAGTTTGAACTAGAACATATATACTCTTATGAGAATATAGATGATATTATCAAAGAGGCAAACTCTAGCTTTCATATAGAACAAGCCCCACTGATTAAAGCGATACTTTTTGGTAAGAACAGACTATTTATAACCATTCATCACCTCATCATAGATGGTGTAAGCCTTAGAGTGCTACTTGAAGGTGTAGAGAAGTCTTATCACAATATGCCTCTAGCCCAAAAAACAATATCATTTAAAAAGTGGTCAAGTGCTATTTATGAGTATGCCTCCTCAGATAAGATAGATAGAGACTACTGGAATACAATAGAACCATATAAAATATTTGATAAAAAGATAGTCTCAAAAGTAGCCAATAAAGAGCAGTTGAAGTTTAGATTTGATAAGTCATTGATAAATAAAGATTATAAACTCTCTTCTATACTTCTTTTGG
>NZ_JAACKB010000311.1 GCF_010892395.1 Sulfurovum sp. bin170 | reverse complement strand
GAGTTTACTCATAATGTTCGCAAAAGGGGTAGAAATTTACTTGATTCTTTGCTTCAGGTGTTGTTGGGGTGATAGACCTCTGAGGTTGGTATGAGCCAAAGGTTTTATGATGAGACTATCGAGTAGATTGATAGATATTATAAAAGAGGCAACAGAACATAGTTTTGGAGATGTCGCAGTCTATCTATTTGGAAGTAAAGTTGATGATAGTAAACGAGGTGGAGATATAGATTTGGCAATAGAGACGACAGTGGATAGAGAGCTATTTAGAAAACAAAAAATAGCGTTCAAGAGTTTTCTTTTTAGACGAGGGTATGAGCTAAAGATAGATTTGGTTCAATATATTGAGACGATAGATAGATTGCTCTTTATTGAAATAGAGCAAAACAGCATAAGATTAGACAATTTGCAAAACTAGGCACCGATGGCTTTAGCCTCGTCATATTCAATATCTGACCTCAGTGCTAAAAAAGGACAACTCATGAGCAAACTACAACTAAAAGAGTCCAAAAACCTCACCAAAACCCCCACCCCAAAAAGCAACGGTGGAACAACAACTCAACAAGTCTCAAAAACCCCACTAATGCAGAGAAAATCCAAAGAGCAACAAGCTATATTTGGTAATAACACCATCCAAAAAAAAGAGAACAACACTGGACTACCTGACAATCTAAAGAGTGGCATAGAGTCTCTATCAGGTTACTCAATGGATGATGTCAAAGTTCACTATGACTCTTCACAACCTGCTCAACTAAATGCTCATGCTTTTGCACAAGGTTCTGATATTCACCTAGCCTCTGGTGCAGAGAAACATCTGCCTCATGAGGCTTGGCATGTGGTGCAACAGAAACAGGGGAGAGTTCAGCCTACTCGACAAATGAAAGAGAAAGTGAATATTAATGATAATGAGGGGTTGGAGAGAGAGGCTGATGTGATGGGGGGGAAGGCTTTACAGAGGAAAGATGGGCAGACTTCAAAGTGGAGTAAAGAAAAATTGTTGAGGCATGATTTGACGCAGGTGGTTCAACCACGCAATAATAGTCAAAAGGAAAAGACAATACAAAGAACACCAGCAAGCCCATCTGGTCATAACTGGAGACTTGTTAATATTCAGTTACTCTTTAATGATTTTAGAAATCCTCCTGGTAGTTTAGTTGTAAGGAATGCTAATATGCATTTTACTGATATGAACGGTGTAGACTCTCAGGGAGAAAATAGAAATACAATACATAGCATTCAAACTTTTCAGATATGGGCTAAGTCACAAGGTACACCTTCGATTAGATTTGAAGCAGCGAACATAGAAGAGGTGAGCAGTTGTGATAATGACATCATAAGACAAATAGGAGCAGATTGTACTCCTTTTCAAAGAATAGTCAATTTCAGTTCTCCAGTTATAATAAACTTTGATCGATTCAACTTTAGTAGAAATATGAGATTCAAAATAACTCAAGGTGTACAAGTGGTTACCCGAAGGGCTAGCAGTATCGAAGAGCTTACAGATACTTTAAGGGGACAGTTAGATGTAGGTTTTCAAATAAATCCTATTCCCCAAGTAGGGATAAGTGCATCTGGAGAGACAGGGGAGGAATCTAGTTCACGCTCTCGGAATGAACTTGTAAACGAATATGAAGTACGAATACCTCTTCAAACTTATAATGTAGTACAACTATAACTCGCCACACCTCCTAACTCGTTACATCTCTAGTTCCATCCTCTCTGAGACTGTGTAAGAACTTACTTAGGAAAACCTTAATAGGTAAAAAATGATATAAATTGAACATTTTCATGTAAAAATTACATAGAATTACCTCGTTCCCACCGTCCTCGGTGGGATACGCATATGAGAACTACAACTACAGAAAGCTCCATAAATTACTAAAATGTGCCATTAAGCCCCTAAAAGCTACAATATCAAATGGGCAGAAGCAGATATAAAATATATGAACCAACACATCCACATTTTTTGACATGCACTATACTCAATTGGTTACCAGTGTTTACACGAAAAGAGAGTGTGGATATTATTATCCAAAGTCTGAAATATCTACAAAAAGAAGAGAACCTAAAACTTTACGCTTATGTGATTTTGGAAAATCATCTACATCTTTTAGCACAGAGTGATGATATAGGTAAAAGCATGAGACACTTCAAATCATACACTGCTAAACAGATTGTAAAATTGTTTAACTCGCCACACCTCTAGTTCCATCCTCTCTGAGGTGGAATTCATAGGCAATAACAACTAAAATCAACACCAAATATCCCTACCAAAACCTATCAATCTCAATCAATCCATGACCACCCTCATAATCCCTAGCACTAGAGAACAGCTTTATCAACATAACCTCTCTTGACAGGATTATAGTTAATGTAATCAATCTTAACTTTTAAGATGGCTTCTGTCTGTATCAGTTTAGGCTGATAACCCTCTTCCCACACTTGAAAACTCTTCTCTTTTCTATGAGCCTTTTTATAAAATGCCAACTGATCAAGTATGGTTGTTGCATTCTCTCTTTTGAGTAGCTTCAATATCTCTCTTGCTGTAAACTTTTTAAATGACTCCATACTCTTTTGTAAATCATCACTACGCAATACCATATGTAGATGATTTTCCAATATCACATAGGCGTGTAGTTTTAGATTATCTTGCTTTTGTAGAAATTTTAGACTATTTAAAATTATATCCACACTCTCTTTTCTTGTGAAGATTGGTAGCCAATGTAGAATAGTGCAAGTTACAAAGTGTGGGTGTGTTGGTTCATATATTTTATATCTAGTTCTGCCCATTTTAGAGTTTTCTTTTCTGTTATTTTAGCTGATTTTTCTGAAATATTGGGGTGTTGACTTTAATTGTTATTGCCTATGAATTCCACCTCAAAGAGGATGGAACTAGAGGTGTAGCGAGTAAAAAAAACATTTAACCAACTACCACATTTATGATATTTAAATTCATGATTCTATTGACTATTATGGCTAAAATAGCTATAATAACCATAAAGGATACACCATGCAACGAGTAACAGCCTCCGAAATAAAACAAAACAGTACAATTTTACAAAATGCTCTAAAAAGTGATATGTTGGTCACCAAAAGAGATAAACCTTTTGTCGTTATATTGGATTATGATAGATATTTGAAATTGATTGCCAATAGTAAAAAACCAAAAAATGAGAACTGGATAGAGAGAACATTTGGAGTAATGGCAGAAGAGGATGCCAAAAATCTATTGAATGATATTCGCAATAGCAGG
>NZ_JAACKB010000310.1 GCF_010892395.1 Sulfurovum sp. bin170 | reverse complement strand
TGCTTCATAGAGCTTAGAGATCTTAGTAACTCATCTATTTTTGTGGTGTCTGATTTTATAATGTTTTGTTTATCTTGCTCCTGCTCTCTTTTTGTATCTCCTCTTTGGGCTGTTGCGTATATCATTCCTATTAGAAATAGGGTAAAGATTCCAAGGAGTATCAGATAGGGTTTTTTAGAGGCAAACTTCCCACCTTGGCTCATGCTTGATGGGGATTGATTGACTTGGAGATTTTTATTACTCATTGTTGGCTCTTAAAACTTTAGATATGAAGCTTTCATATAGCCTCCACCCTCTAGCTTTACCCACTCTTCACCTCTACTATCCATTATTATTTCACTATAGGATATACTCTCTCCTCTTTTTATCGTAGCTATCTCTTTGGATTTAGCACTAGGTTTGGACCTGATTTTCAGACTACTTGCTGTTACTTTTGCTAGTGATAAAATGCTTTGCTTTCTTGCACTTATATTTTTTGGCATGGAGAAGTCTAAATTTGCA
This sequence comes from Sulfurovum sp. bin170, assembly GCF_010892395.1. Lineage (GTDB taxonomy): Bacteria > Campylobacterota > Campylobacteria > Campylobacterales > Sulfurovaceae > UBA1140. The sequence continues at coordinate 11,351 of NZ_JAACKB010000310.1, read as the reverse complement.
AACTTTCTACTATCTAGCCCAACAGCAGAGAATGAGCTAAAGGGTTTATACTGTCTATCTTTTAGTTTGTAGATTCTACTAATACTAACATCTTCACCAATATGATAAGAGACTCGAATCATCTTTTTATTGAGATAGGTAACTCTCCAAGCTAGAGGAGTTCTTGTTATACCTTTACCATAGATAGCACCTATACCATAACCTCTTTTTCTAAGTTCACTCTCTATACTCTTCTCAAACATAGAGCCTGTCTTCTCTATTTGAAATACAGTTGTTGCAGGTGAATAATAGGCTTTTATAATAGTTATAAAATCATGAACCACTATAGCATCTCTCTTTTTACTTAGGTCAATCTTATCACAAACAAATGGACTAAAGTGAGTGGGTTTTGAATTACATCCTATGAATAGTAGAGCTACACTTGTAACTATTAGAAATCTATTTTTAATACTCATTACTAACTCCTTCTAATATTTTTAGATGATTACTAGGTTTATGGTTAGAGTTTTTATCAACTCTATATATCATAATACTCTCTTGGTCACTTCCCACACCAAGTAGGAGCATGGCTGAATCGAAGAGTTTATCTACGATATACTTATCCTCTTTCAGTCTATAGTTGACCAAGTTTTTATTGGATGAGCTATCCAAAACTACTAATGCAGGTGCTTCTTGTACACTCATATCTTTTGGCATCTGAATAAAGGTTTTTATACCATCATTGTAGACTCTAAGAGGTTTCCACTTTGCATCACCCTCTATTTCGTAATTGAAATTTAAGTTATTTATATCTACTCGGCTTTGAGGTGACTTTTCAAATGTGTTTTGTTTCCTATAGCTGTTTGCTTTTTTTCTTTTGTACTGTTTATAGTTGAGTAGAGAGCTTTGAAGTGAAGCGTTATAGGTAAAGTTTACAATTGGAGTCCATGCATATTTTTTTGAGATGAGTTTGAGGTTATAGGTTCGTCTATCTGTAAAGATAATAAGATTTGTATTTAGCCCAAGGTCAAGAGGTTTTACAATAATGTGAACTATCTCATTTTTACCTTTTCCTGATACATCTGTTGAGAAGTTCCATCTTGCTGTATCACCTGCTTGTATAGATTTTAACTCTTCACCAACTTCTAGCTGAATATCGGTTATCTTTAGTGGAGAGCAGATGACTGATGGCATGGTTGCACCATGTAAAAATGTGATTCGTCCATCTCTCCCTTTCATCGAGCGAATATCATTCTCTAGCCACTTTTTAGCCTGTCGTACAGACTCCCACTCTCTCTCATCCATTCTGTAGCTATCTTCTGAGAAGTAGCTATTTTCTGCTAAAAGTTGATTACTTAGTGTGATATATATTAGTAATAAAATTTTCCTCAATCTATACCTCCTATTTAATTTTTTGGTTAAAGTTAAACTCTGTGATGTAGAGTCCTATGGGATTTTTCAGTATTCTCTCTTCGCTTGTTGGTGGTACTATTGCAAACTTTGTGATACCTTTATAGTTCTCTGTTTGAGTTAGCTCACCTTTACTGTTAAATGTCTCCTCTTCCCAATCTATCTGCCAACTATTTTTTGAGAGATTTAGCACTGATATGATTTTTACTACTACTCGCTTATTTTGGTGGAATGGTGGATTATCCACAAAGTACTGTGTTAGCATATTGTATGCAGGAGAGTTGGCTGATAGATAGTTGTAGGCTTTTTTTATCATTTGAACCTGAACATCTTTATCATTATAGATTGTTCTATAATTGACTATAAATTCCGAAAGTGAGAACTTGATTATTTTTGGGTCTTTGATAATAGTGGCTTTGGCTCTAAAGATGGAAATGGGTTCACCCAATTTGTTTATTTGGACGATATAGGGGATAAATCTATTTTGAGAAGAGGTGTATATAAATCCTCCTACGGCTAGAAGAGTTATAAGCATAAGAGAGATAGATATAATCTTCCAAGTGTGTGCCTGTTTGATATATGAGCCATATCGTTCATTCCACTCTCTTTTTGCATCCATATAGACACTGTTGTTTTGGCTCTTTTTATTCTGCATTATCTGATTCTCTCCTATTTATTATTGCTTGGTGGGCTATAGTTTGTTGGGAACTTTTTGTGATAATCTTGGGATGAAGTTGTATTTGAATTTGCTGTATGTCGCTCATCCAAAGCCTCTTTAGCCATACTTCCACCAATATTTGAAACTGCTTTGAGTGTTCCTACTGTTGCTTTTAGAGTAGCTTCACCTACTCCTTTTCCTATGCTCTTCATGCTTATTGGATTATTCATACTCTTACTGCTACTGCTTCCATTTGTTGTATTTGGTGCTTGTCCTGATGATTGATTAACACCATTTTGTGAAGTTTGGTTTGTCTTTAGTTATGAGACTTGACTTTTTGTAGAGCTTGTTACATTTCCTAAACCTTGTCCAATAGAGTTTGTAGCTGAAGTTAATCCTGCTTGTCCTACTCTTTGACCAAAGTTGCTATTACTTGAACCATATCCTGTAAAGAAACTCTCTACCATTGGATGAATCATTTTTGCTAGTGAGAAGAGAGAGAGTACCAAGATGACCAGATATATCAAGCTCTGATTATCATTATTTGAAGCATCATTTGCAAACTGCATAATGGTAGTGATAGAGAGTCCAATAATCAGTTTTATCATAAGTAACTCTAATCCTATTTTTAAAAGATTAGTAATCCCATTAATTGCCCACTGCCTCGTCTGTTGTAGTGCTGAAAATCCCATCATAATAATGTTGATATAGAGGGTAAAGTAGAATTTTAGGATAGTGATAAGCAATTCTATTGAGAGTAGTACGAGTAAAATCCCTGCTAAAAAAGCTGCAAGAATCAGAGCCATGCTTTTACCAAAATCGAATAGAGAGAAGTTATCAATAGCAAGATGAAATATCTGGTCAGCTGCCGCGAATAGATTAGCCGCGTGTACAGCCGTTCCACCTGCTGCTGTATTGGCTTGGTCTGCTAAGAGATTAAAGCTATTGAACCAATCTATAAAAAAGTTTGGTGTTCCAATAAGTCCATAGAAAATTCCAAATATTAAAAACATTCTCATAAATGTAGCCACTACTCCACCAAGCTCTATCTCACCTCTTGCTGCCATGAATCCCAACTCTAAAACTATCTGTATAGCTGCAAGAGCTACAAATATTCTGTAACCTAGATTTTGAAAGATAGGTTGCCACTGATTAGCTGATGCTATAAATGAATCAACTATATCATCATATAGTGTTGGGTCTTGGGTTGCAGGAACAGAAGTTGCCAATAGATTGAGTGGGAGCAGTATTATTAAAACCACGGCTATAGTTTGGAGTTTTCTATTGGCTTTCATAGATTAATATGCCTTTCCGTAATTTATAGTGAGGTCTCTACCATTGGCAGGTACTCGTGTCGAGTGAGCTGCATCCTCCATCTCCTCTCTAGCATTCTTTTTGGCTATCCATGCAGCATGGAGTTGATGGTTTGACATAAGGACTTTTTCTAGTTTTTTTAGTTGCTCTATGGAGTGTAGAGAGATTTGACTAACTACAGATATAGCCTGTTTCTGTCCTACAGAACTTTTACTTAAGTCTTTTAGTCTGTCCATGACCACTTTATCATCTTCCATATCATCCATTGATAAATTTAGCTGTTTTAGAGCTGACTCTACGGTATTTCTTGTACTTTTGTTTAGAGTTTTATACTCTTGGGCAAAGTCTCTAACACCTGTTGTACTTTGATACATTCGTACAAACTCATCATAATTTTTATACTTGTTTTTAAAAAGGGTCTCATAGTTTGATGCTGCGTAAGTTAAAGCATCTTGATAACTAACCAATCGTTTTAGCTCTCTTACTTGATCTTCAAAGTCTATCCAATCTCTTGAACCTAGTTTTTTCAGATTAGTCCTCATTGTCTTTAATTGGTCAAGATTATGTTTTACATTCTTTGCAAACTGTACATAGTCTTTGACTGAATCTATCTTATCATCCACCCATTGACCCACTTGGGTAACCTCTAGTGAACCTGCAAATGAGCTACCTTGTAATGAAGATAGAGATATTACCGATAAGATAATAGCTGATAGTATGATTTGTTTCATCTCTCCCTTTATATTAGTTGGTTCTATATTGAATCCATTTAGATATCCAAGTTGACTCATCTTCTGCAATTAGTTTTTTAATCTCTGTTACCTCCTCTATCGAGGAAGCTCCACAGAATGCTAAGGTGAAATCATCAAACATTAGATTAAATTTTCTTGTACCATTGGGTGAGCTATAGTAGTATTCTCTTTTAGGTATAGAGGAGTAGATAATCTCTATCTCTTGGTCATTTAGTCCAAAGGTTCTATAGAAATCATAGGGTCCTAAAATAGTGCTATCGGTTCCTTTTTGGAAAGCTTTTGAGTTGGGTAAAAATATTTTTGTAGGACATGACTCTTGGAGTACATCCAATACTCCAGAGTTGGTTGCATCTGATAGAGATTGGGTTGAAAGTATAACAGCACAGTTATACTTTCTAAGAACTTTTAACCACTCTTTGATTTTATCTCTAAATACAGGGTGACCAAGAACCACCCACGCTTCATCAATAAAAATGGCTGATGGTGATCCATCAAGTGACTGCTCTATCTTATGAAAGAGATAGAGTAGTATGGGTATAACTACTTTATCCCCTAACTGCATAAGCTCATGAAGTTCAAATGTAGATAGTGTTGCAAATGTGATACTATCTACATCTCCATCAAGTATCTCTATAGAGCCTTTGGAGCTATAGAATGAGAGAGCTTCTGATATATTATCATCTTGGATTTGAGCTATAAACTCTGTTAGGGTTTTTGAGTTGGTATCTATGTGGGTATTTAAAGCTTCTCTAATTTTTCTTTTCTGTTCAGGCATAACAGTTTGCCCCTGTAGCTCACATATCATCTCTATCCAATCCTCAGCCCAAACTCTATCTGCTGTGGTTTGAAGATTGGCTAATGGTGCAAAGGATAGTTCTGAATCCTCTGTTAGTATCTCATAATGTTTCCCACCAGTTGCTTTGGTAAGTGCAAAGAGTGAGTTTCCCTTATCAAAGGCAAATATTTTTGCATTTCTATATCTATGAAATTGAGCTACAAGTAGAGCAATAAGAGTTGATTTTCCTGCTCCTGTTGGACCAAATATTAGTGTATGTCCTACATCCTCTACATGTAGATTTAGTCTAAAGGGTACATGACCATCTGATACGGTGTGGAGTAGGGGAGGTGACTTTATGGGAAACTTATCAGAGGGGCAATATCTATCTCCTGTCCAGATATTACTTGTAGGGATAAAGTGAGCTAGATTTAGGGTTGAAATCATCTGTTTTCGGAGATTTTCTATGGAGTGAGAGGGTAGAGTTCCCAACCACGCTTCTAATGCGTTAAAGTTCTCCACTCTTGCACTAAATCCTAAGCTCTCAATATTTTGAATAACGATATTAACTTTTTTATGTAGTCTCTCTTGGTCTTCATCTAGTATGACAATATTTGCACTATAGTAACCAAAAGAGACCATATTTGATTTTTGGTCAGCTGTGGCAGAGTCTATCTGCTCTACCATCTCGGTGGCGTATTTATCAACTTTGTTTGTTTGAATGTCAAAAAGCTGTTGCCATAAAGAGGTGGTCTGTTGATTCCATTTTCTTCTCTCTTTATCTAGTAGTGATAGAGCTTCACTCTGGTCAAGATAGATAAATCTATTTGAGAATCTATACTCAAAATCCATCAAGTTTAGGTTATTTAGAATATTTGGGCTTGACTCCATAGGGAAGCCATCGATAGAGACTATCTTTATAAACTTATCACCTATCTTTGGTTCTAATCCACCTATTAAAGATTTAGCTCCTATAATACTATCAAGATACATTGGAAGAGGTGGTAGTTTTATAGGATGTTTTTTACCTGTGATATAGTAGTTAATGGTTGAGAGAATAGGGGCGTAGATAGACTCTTCTTTATACTTATCCTCTTGTGTATAGTTCTCTAGTCTCTCTATTTTAAAAAATGAGGTGAAAATATTTTCAAACTCTGCCAATTTCTCATGAAAATATTTTATATGAGTCTCAAATTCAGTCTCTCTGTTCTCTCCACTCATTAAGAGCAGTAATGATTTAACCTTTGAGGGTGGGATGTAGGTTAGAAATAGGGTGAATTGTGTTTCGTATAGATTTCCCTGATTTTCAAAGTAGTCTCTTCTATTGTTATCTATCTGTTTGGTTATGGGGTCTTTAAAAAATGACTCTTCTTCTTTAGGGTAGTTATTAACTTTGGTTCTAAAGGAATCTATATGTATTGTCCAATTGCTACCAAATTGGCTTAGTATTCTGTTCATTCTATTGGTTAATGCATTTCTCTCATAGAGTGGGGCTGATGAGAGGTCACTAGAGGTATAACTATACCCTGTGGTGAGTGAGCCATTTTTATTTAACAATGTTGCAGAGTCTATCATCGTTGCATAGTTTAGTAAATCACCTAGAGATTTTGGTTTATCTCTGTAGGCTTTTAGATTTATCATTTGTTTTCCCTTTTGACATTAAGGGTATTTTATAAGAAAATTGCTTTACTCTTAATAAAAACTAACTAAAATTAATATAAATGATTTATTTTTAATATGCTTTAAAATGTTATAATGCTGTTTTTGGGGTAGTTTATAACTTTACCAACCCTAATATCTTTTAATTTTTTTTATAATGATAGATGTAAGATGGCTACTTTTACATAACCACGCCAAAAGCGACATTGATTCTTCAATAAAACTTAAATTAAAATTCCTCAAAGCTTTAGAGTTTTTACAAGAGAAATACACAAAGGTACCAAACACGCCAAGAGTTCTTAATTTAATCTGAAATATACACAAGTTTAAACAATCTCCTTTTTTCGGCATCCCCCTTTAAATCTAGCTTAAAGTGATTCTCTCAACTAAAAAAGTTCCTCCTTGTCAAGTCTAATCATGGCACTAACGCGTTTACTCCTTTTAGTAAAATCATATTCCCCATAAAAATTGATATGACTCCAATGAACTGTAGAGCTGTTTTGAATAGCTTGAATAATTTCATCCTTCTCTTTTTGAGATTGAGCTTGTTGTATTTTTTTACTCATGTAAAGATAGTTCCAGAGGATTATAGAGTTTTGAATTAGTCTTTTTGAGTTATTAGCGATATTTTGCTCCTCTACTGTTGAGACTTGAAACTCTGCATTATTCCCAAAGAAAACGGCTTTAGAAAATTTGTTAGATGCTTCTACTTTATTGAGCTGTTTCTCAATGCGTTGTCTAAGCTCAACATTATCAATATAAGTTAGTAAAAAATCTGTTTTTATAATTTTTCCGAACTCTTTGATTGCCCTATATAACTTGTGTTGACGGCTATAAGAGGTTAATCGTTTTAGCAGTTGAGAGGTGGTTGTTTTCCTTGATTTTATAGTGACAACAAACCGTAGAATATCATCCCAATTTTCTTTCATTATTTGTTCTTTTATCTTATGTTTTGGAATCAGTTTATAGCCTAGAGCATGATACTCCTTTGGAAAGTTGAAGCTATAGAGTTGTTGCTTTTTAAAGTTTTTAATCCTTGGTGCAAATGAAAATCCCAATAGATGAGTCAATCCAAAAATAACCTCACTATATCCATGTGTATCCGTTGAGTGTATATCACTTTTTATGACATCATTGTGCATCAACCCATCAATCACATACCCACTCTCTCGTTCAGAAACATTGATAACTTGTGAATGGAAGAGCTGGTGTGACTCATCTATAAAGGTATAAACACTTACCCCTTTTGGGAAACCAAAGTATTTAAGAGAGTGTCCTGCATTGGTGGAATCTACTGAGGGATTCATATTAAACTTTTGACCATCGCTAGAAGTATGATTCTCCTCTTTGTGACTTCTCATCAGTTTTACAATATCTAAAGTGTCCATAAATGTAATAACTCTATTATTGGCTTCAATGGTGTTCTCTCCTGTAAAGTACCATATCCTGGTATTATCAAGTTGATTCTCATTGATTCCTTTGGAAATTTTACCTATTTTTGAGATATTGATGTTACATCCATAGCCCAATACAGAAGCCAACAGTAGGTTTTGATTTCTCTCTCTTTTACTTTGACTATAGTGTTGAAAAGCTTCTAAAAAATTGGTCTCTTGATTAATGGAGTGCAACACATCAATAACAGAAAGATAATCGCTTTGAGGAAAATATTTGGAGATAGACTCCTCTTGATATGGCTCTTTTTCAAGCTTGGGTGTCTTTAGAATAAAAGAGTCTGCTGTTAATCTAAAATTGGTGTTTAACTCTTTGATAATCCTCTCATTGGTCTGCTTATAGCTACTCTCTAATTTTGATTTTATTGGTTCTAAAAATTTCTCCAACTCTTTTAAATGCTCCAAATTATAGGTTTTCAATAGTGCATCTTTATATTTTTTCCACTCCTCTTTATCAATCAGATAACTTTCAAAGTTTTGATAACGATAGGAGTGTTTTAGATTAAGTCTTCCTGATTTTATGGCATCACCAATATGAAAAAAGAGCAATATTTTATAGAGTGATATTCTAAATTTCCCCTCTTCAAAGATAACTTGTTGCTCCTCTTCACTCAAAAATGCTCTGGGGGAATCTTTTTGAACATCTCCATCTCGGTTCTTGAAATAATTAATCGCCTCAATAATATTTTTATGAGAGCTTGGTTCATCAAACTCAAGAGCTTTAACTACTCCTGATAGTTTGCCTTGAAGTGATTTTGATTTTTTCTCAATAAACTCATACCTCTTATCAACTGAAGATTCAAACAGTTTTTTTTCTGAGAGTATCTCTGTAAGAACCCTGCTTTTTTGTTCTACAAGCTGTTTGATAAGATCTACTTTTTTTGAGGCGTTAATAGTCTCATTTTTTAAAATGGCATCAATCTCATTAAGCATTGAAAGATTAGACTCCTCTAGCGATTGAATAATTCTATTTTTATTCGGCTCCTGTTCAAAACTAGCATCTTTTTGAGACCTAAGTGATGAGTTTTTGGCACTTTGTACAATGGAGATAAATCTATCAATTAGATTATCATTACGGATGAGATATTGATAATAGATGAAAGATAGAAGGAGGAAACTTGTATTGAGTTTATCTTTTTGAGTAAGTTGGGTTGTTTTTCCTTTCTCAATCCATCTAGCATAATATTGAGCCATTTTTGGAGTAACTCCTATAGTCTCTATCAACGCTCTTATGGCATTAAATTTAGATTTTATTGTACTAAAATGCTCCAAACTCAATAACATCTGCTTTCGATTTGTGGAGTGTCCTATTCGTTTATACTGTATGATGTTATACTTGTTTTTATAGCTACTATTTTTATCTAAAAAATCATCAAGCACTTTTAACCTCTCATCATTTAAATAAGATTCTAGTTTGTTTAAAACATTTATTTTTGGGTAACTTAGAGCGACTGAAATGATTCTCAACAGTTCAGAATAACTGGGTATTTCTATCTTTAACTTTTTTGAGAACTCAATTAAAGAGTAGAGTATTTTTTTACGATGTACAAAATTGTTGGCAAGATTAATTGCCTCTTGTTGAAGTTGCTTTTCTATCGAGTTATCATAAGGCTTAATACCTAAATGGGTTTTTATTAATCTCTTATATCGCTGAATGGTTCTTGAACTACTGGAGATAATTTTAGTTTTTTTAAGATTATAAATCTCTTCGATATAAAACAAATTCTCATCACTACTCTCAATTTTAAAAAATCTATTGGTTGCTTTAAAGTAGCCAAACATCAAAATAAGTAGGGTTTTATTTGAAGCTTTATCAACGGAGATTAAAGTATCCATTAGACTACTTGGTAATTTAAAAAAATACTCTTTTTGTTGATAAGTGAATTTTGGAGATTGTTCTAAAAATTTTTCTTCCTCTTTGGTTAGGATTCTTAAAGTTGTTCCCATGAAGTCATTCCTATTTGTTTTTTATTCTTATTGTATATAACCTTTGCTATACTTAGAATAAGTAACGGATTATTTTATACTATTTGAATCTATTTTAATATAAATTGAATATGGGTCACAAACGGTGGTTTGATTTACATAAGGGGAAAACCAAAATGCTTATAGGTTATGCAAGAGTCTCAAAATCAGATGGAAGCCAAGTTTTAGATTTACAAATAGATGCACTAATAGAAGCAGGAGTTCAAAAAGAAAATATCTACTCGGACAAAGCATCTGGAGTCAAAGAGGATAGACCAGGATTGGAAAATTGTCTTAAGGCTCTTAGAGAGGATGATATATTGGTGGTTTGGAAACTTGATAGGCTTGGACGAAATCTAAAACATCTTATCTCTACAGTTGATGAATTAACACAAAGAAAAGTTGGATTCAAAGTTCTCTCTGGTCAAGGGGTTGATATTGACACCACCACTCCATCAGGGAGAATGGTCTTTTCTATTTTTGCTGCTCTTTCTGAGTTTGAAAGAGAACTCAACCGTGAGCGAACCATAGCAGGACTTCAAGCAGCACGAGCTAGAGGACGAAAAGGTGGACGAAAATTTCAATTGACTAAAGCTCAAGTGAGATTAGCTCAAGCCTCCATGAAAAATCGTGATACTTCTGTGGCTGAACTTTGTAAAGAGCTTGGGATTACTCGCCCTACTCTTTATCGTTATGTTGGACCCACAGGGGAGCTTAGAGAGTTTGGAGAGAAAGTTCTTAAGCTTTGAAGAGTTTTAATTTAAGTTTTATTAAAGAATCAATGTCGCTTTTGGCGTGGTTATGTAAAAGTAGCCTAAGATGGGAGTAAGATAGCTGTAAAATTCTATATTTTTATTCCCACTTCAACTTTAAAAGAGCCTTTTTATCAACAGGAGCTGTACTATCTTGAATACTCCCATCAGGCATCTTAATAATAGCAATAAATTTATTCTCATCATCTGTTGGTTTAAAATCTATTATCTCAAAAGTAGCCTCTTCAAATCCACCTAAATCACTTTGAATATTCTGCTTGAACTTTCTATTTAGAAAATCTCTTTTAACTATATCTATCTCTTTGATTCCTGATTTTTTATCTTTTATACTCTGAATAAACCTCACTAGACTCTCTTTAGTATATGGTAGTTCCATATCATATCCATTTTCATCTTTACCAACAACAATAAATTTTTCACCATTAACTTTTATATTTCCAATGGTTAATACAATATCCTCTACACTAGTAAGAAATTTTACTTTTTCTCCAATCACAACCTCATATCCATGAAGCTCTTTTAGTTTTATATCCGTTTCTATAACTTCTGTATTTAAAGATTTTTCAAAATCAATCTCCTTAATATTTTCATAGTAAAATATTTTTTTATCATCAT
>NZ_JAACKB010000309.1 GCF_010892395.1 Sulfurovum sp. bin170 | reverse complement strand
TTTTAAACTTTTTCTTTTATAATAGATAATAAATATATTCAAGGAGAAAAAATGAATTTCTTAAAAAACACTCTTGCTCTAATAGGTTTGATGGTTACACTTGCTATAGTTACTTTTTTTGTTAAATATGGAGAGAGTGCTATGAAAATGGATCCAGCGGCATTTAACCTCTACATGAAAATGGGTGATGATGTTCTGACAACAGGTGACCCAGCAAAAGGTATGATTTTAAAGAGAAAACTTGTAATTGAGGAGGGGTCAACCAAAGAGGAGGCGATAGAGAATGCCATTGAGATTATGGATGAAGTGGGTGAGGAGTATGGACTGGCAAAAGTAGACCAAAAAACCATGCCACGGGAAGGTGGTCTCTATACACATATTCGCTCTTACTGTTCAACGACAATTGCGGATAAATTTTTGGCACACTCTGGAGAGTTTATTGGATTTATGCCTTGTAGAGTTGGGATTGTTGAAGATGTCAATGGAGATATTTGGCTCTATACTATGGCTTTAGATATGATGATTTCTGGTGGACATACGCTACCTGATGAGCTACTCAACTATGCAAAAGATGTAAGAGAAGGGATGGTGAAAATGATGGAAAAAGCGGCAGCTGGAGAGATTTAATTGTTGGGCTAGTGAAATTTCGATAAAATACCTAAAATTAAATACCACAGGTCTTAAGATGAAAAAAATAGAACTAGCCCACTCCCCAGATGCAGATGATATATTTATGTACTTTGCTATCAAATTTGGGTGGGTAGAGACAAAAGATTATGAGTTTACCAATATCGGTCTGGATATAGAGACACTCAATGTAGAGGCGATGAAGGGTACTTATGATGTAAGTGCCATTAGTTTTGGGATGTATCCGTTGATTAAAGATGAGTATGCACTTCTGCGAACGGCTGTTAGTTTTGGAGATGGATATGGACCTAAACTTATTCGCCGAAAAGATAAGAGACTCAAACGAAACTTCAAAGTAGCTCTGTCAGGCAGATATACCACCAATGCTATGCTTTTTCGACTCTATTATCCTGATGCACGACCTATATATATGGATTTTTTGGAGATTGAACAGGCTGTAGTCTCTGGTGAAGTTGACGCTGGTGTGCTGATTCATGAGTCCATTTTGGATTTTGATGATAGCTTAGAGGTTGAAAAAGAGATTTGGGATATTTGGGTTGAACTAGCAGGAGAGGGTCTGCCCCTGCCTCTTGGTGGAATGGCAATTAGGCGTTCATTACCTCTTAACCGTGCTATAGATATAGAAAATATCCTTATAGATGGAGTAAAAGTAGCTAATGATAGAAAAGATGAGCTTTGTAAAAAACTAGAAGCTGATAACCTAGTAAGAATTTCAGATGCTATGTTAACAAAATATCTTGATATGTATGCTTCTGATGAGTCAGTAGAACTCTCAGAACTTCAACTTAAGGCACTTGATAAGTTGTATGAGCTTGGATTTGAAAAAGAGTTGTTTTCGGAGCCAATGAAGAGTAAAGATTATTTGATTCCTAGAGAGTATGAAGAGTTACGGAATAGCTAAAAAAGATTCTGTAAATAGCTTATTTTAGAACTATATGCCAATAAAATTATATTTAATTCTAAATATACGATATAATCTGAATCAAATAACACTTTGGAGTCACCATGAAATTTGTTGCTAGAGAAGAAGAGTTGGCTATTTTAGAAAGGGAGTATACGAAAAACTACTCCTCTTTCATCGCTGTATATGGTAGAAGAAGGGTTGGTAAGACAGAACTTATTACGCACTTTTTGGCTCAAAAAGAGTCGATTGTCTTTTCGATTACTGGGGCATATGATGTGAAGTTGGAGTCGCATCTTGCCAATTTTTCAAATAAACTTTCATTGGCTTTTGGTTGTTCAGAAGAGGTGTTTGGCTCTTGGGATAGAGCGTTCCAAGCATTGCAAAGAGAGATAGTTGCGATAGAGGCACAAAAGGGTTCTAAAATATCTATTTTTATTGATGAGTTGCCGTGGTTGGCAGAGATGAAAAACAATGGCTTCAAAGGGGCTATCTCACTTTTTTGGAATGATTTTGCTTCAAAAAGAGATGATATTTTTTTAATCGTCTGTGGCTCTGCTACGAGTTGGATAATTGACCATATTATAGATGACCATGGTTCGCTCTCCAATCGTATTACAGCACAGATTCATTTGGAAGTTTTTACACTCAAAGAGACCAAAGAGTTTTTGTACCATTATGGTCACAAAGGCTTAAGCAATAAAACGGTTATGGATTACTATATGGTGCTTGGGGGTGTGGCTCACTACTTGAAACTGCTTGATGTTGGGTTGTCATTTGTACAAAATACACAGATGCTCTTTTTTGAAAAAAACGGAATACTCCGAACCGAATACAGTCGCCTCTTTCGTAGTCTATTTAAAAATCATCAGACACATGAACTTATCGTTGAGCATCTCTCCTCATCTTGGGGAGGACAGAGTCTAACGGATTTGAGTAAAAAAAGAGGCTTAACCAAAGGTGCTGTACTCTCCAATGCACTCAAAGAGCTGGAAGCTTCCAATATTTTGACAAGAAGATACAAATATAAGCAACTAAAACGGGATGTACTCTATGGAGTCTCAGACCCATTTATCTACTTTTTTAACCGATGGGTCAAAGATACTTCCCAAGTGGATTTTATGGGAAATAAGCACTATTTTCAAGCCATCTATAAATCACGAAGATACAAATCATGGTGTGGTTTTGCTTTTGAAAACATATGCCATCAACATATTGTGGAGATTAAAAGAGCTTTGGGCATTGAGGGTGTTAATAGTCGAAATTATTACTGGAAAAGCGTAGATAAAAGCCTTGAGGGGCGTGGAGCTCAAATTGATATACTGCTGGAGAGAGCTGATGATGTGGTGAATATTATAGAGTGTAAATATCACAATCAGCCATTTATCATAGATAAAAAATATGCCTCGGAGTTAGAAAATAAAGAGATTGCTTTTCAAGAGTTTACAGGCTATATGGGTTCTATTCAAATCATCATGTTGAGCAGT
>NZ_JAACKB010000308.1 GCF_010892395.1 Sulfurovum sp. bin170 | reverse complement strand
TATAGAGATATTTATCAAATACCATAAAGACGCCATACTATTTAACGGTATGAGTGGAGATGAGATGGAGAATCGAATCAAAAAAGCAGGATTTGATATGAATAACTTTATGAAAAAAGAGAACTTCTCTAAGATAGAAGATACATTTGCTACTTCTAATATCCAAGATATTGATTTTGATAAAAAAGAGATATATTTTGATTATGCTGACAACTTTGATGATGAGGGAAAAGCATCAACTGTTAAATATGCAATAGCCAATCTTATCCCTTATCATCGAGGAAACAAAACCGCAGAGCTTTTTGATGTCAAAAGAGACAGATGGGGAGGGATGCTCTGTGCACCCAAGAGAACCTACTCGGTTTCAGATAGCTCTGTTTATATAGCGGGTGATATTATGGGGTATCATAAGTTTGACCCCTCTGCACAAGCCTCGGCTGCGGTGGGGATGCTCACAGGAGAGAGCATGGCAAATAGAATTTTGAAGGGTATTGATGAGATTGATTTGACCAAAGCGGGAATCACTTGCTACTCTATGGTTGTTGCCGAACCACTTAAAGCGATAGAGATTGCCAAAGATACTGTACTCACTAAAGAGGGTATGGCTCATGCAGGTTCTTCAAAACTAACATTTGGTGAAGGGATGGGGTTGATTGGTTGGTATCAAGCGATTGTTGAGACACCGTTTAAGTATTAAATTTTATTAGGAATCGGAAGGCTCTGCCTCCGCTGTTCGGGAGTAAACTCTCCGTTTCCAAAAAAATAAAAATTGTATAAAAAAGCTTAATTCATTGGCATTGGTGTAAACACACCGATTCCAAAAATGCAGATTGCATATAAGGAACCGATGGCTTCAGCCTCGCTAATTTATTGGCATTGAGACTCTGCCTCCGTTTCCAAAAGAAAAGTTATTTTTTGGTACTTGTTTTGATATAAAGATATCCCCTATCTTCACCTACTTGAACTCTACCAATAATATTCCAGTTCCCTCTAATATCAATTTTTGCTAGTGAACTGTAACTATCAGCTTCAAATTTAAAACTATTTAAGTTAATATCATGCATATCTTCAATAGCTCTAGTAATCTGAAAAGAGATATTTGCATCGCTCACAGCACTATTACTATTTTTATCCGTAATCGTAACAGATATTCTGTTATCCCCAAACAGCAACATCTCTTGGTTCGTACTCTTTTTCTCCAAAGAGCGTTGCCCATAGAGAATATCTGAGACTTCCATCCCAACTGTTCTGCCATTGATTGTAACTTTGGTACTGTATCTGGTATTAAAATTATGATTCTCTAACATCATCTTGTTAAAGTTATCATCCACATCATGATAAGAGGTCATAAAACTTCTATCTTCATAAACAGGTGTCTCTACAGCACTCTTTACCGTCCAAACTATCATGGAGAATGTCCCCATGAAAATAGTAAAGAAAAAGAGCAACCAAAGGTGATATTTCTGTATTCCTTTTTTTGGATTTTCCATCTATCTTCTCCTTGACCTAAAATAGGCATAAATATAAACTGACAATCCTGAGAGAATAATAAAGTACATAAACACTCTCCAAATAGAGGAGAAAATTGTTCCTCCACTACCGATGCTTGACTCCAATTCTAAACCTTTACTATCTGCCACTGAATCAGTAATCGCTGCATATCCATTGAGAATAGCTGCTGACATCTTGGCATAGACAGAGTTTTTATCTTTGGAAGCAAGTACAGGGATAATATTGTTATCAAGTATATTGTCTCTATCAATCGCTGATGCCAGTTCATCACTGTACCTTATATTGATATGAGTATCTTCAACCGATACACTTAGAAGAACAAAAGGCTCTTTTAATGTTTTGGTAATATTGGTTTCAAAACTTTTTATAAATTCCATTTTGCTTTTCATATCACTATGCATCTTATTAGCATAACGGTCAGTCGCATAAATATAGACACTAACGCCTGTTTTTACAAAAAGTTCACTTCCCATTCTATCTATCTTTTCAATAGCTCGTGGGTCAATATTTTTGTTACCTTCTAAGATAAATTTACTATCAATAAGTTTCAGTTGAGGAACACTTTTGTTGATGTCAGCTACAGAAGAGGCTGTAAGGGTAAGTAGGAGTGCAAAAAGCACCCCTATTTTTTTAAGTATTGTTCTCATCTAACCAACAAATACTCTAGTTGAGTCAAAAAATGAAAGCATTATTGTCACCACTGCTGAAATAGCCAGTAAAATTCCTATAACTCTATCCATTATTTATCCTTCTCATTAATCCACATCTTGTGATTTTCAGGACTATTCATCTTCAGTCCATCCAAATCTTGATTGATTGTATAAAAATTAGTCGCATTTTCTTGTTGTGTAACTATTGCAAGATAGGTTAAAACACCTAAAATACTCAATAGTAATACCGTTGCGACAAGCATACCAGTAATCCCATGAAGAAGACTAAAAAGTCCTCCTTCTGTTTTTGGATCGATTTGTGTATTTCCTGCCATATTACTCTCCTGCTTTAATTGAGTTAAGGAATGCACTCAATGCTTTAGTTTGAGTCTCATTTATACGACCTTTAAAGCTTGGCATCTCACCAATTGATGATTTTTTACCATTCTCAATTACTTTAGCCATAAGTACGACATCATACTCTGCAAGGTTTGGAGACATTCCATTCATACCTTTACCATCTTCTCCGTGACATGAAGCACACGCAACAAATGACGCAGGTTTTTCACCTTTCATACCACCAACAACCCAAGTTGCAATAGCCTCAGCATCAGCACCACTCGCCATACCAGCAGGCATAGCACCCATAGCATAACCAAGTCCCTCTTGACCATTTTGAATAACAGTAAGAACTTGCTCTTTGCTAATTCTCTGAGTCAAATCTTGAGCTTTACCAGCAATACCCTCAGCATCAACACCGTGACACGGAGCACACTGAACACCAAATACTGACTCACCCATTGCTTTTAATGTATCAGCTGTTGGATTATCCCATTGAGATTGAAACTTAACATTGTATTCGTTTACCTCTTCATTGTACTGACCAACTTGTGAAAATTGGTTTGTTGGGTAACCTACGAACATGTACCAAAACATCCATACAATTGTACCGATGAAGATTACTCCCCAACCTACAGGAATATCATTGGTATACTCACCAATTCCATCCCAATTATCTTCTACAAGTTCACCACTTGCTGTATCATTTTTAATCTGATTTATATATTTTAATGCAACAAATACTGTAATAGCAATAATTGCAAATGCACCTAACATTGTAAGGTCATTAATATAATCTTCACCCAAGCTAAAAGCGTCACCTGCCATGAAGTAGGTTGCAGCCATTAGAGCGATGATTAGAATAATACCACCTTTAAACATAGAATTCATATTTATCCTCCTTATTCATCTTTATTTATCTCTTTTTTCAAGAGGAGTTGAATCAATTGAATCATCATGTACCAACTTAGAATATTTCTCATAATCTCTCTCTCCTGTTCTCTGTCTCTTATAGATAGAGTAGGCATAGCTATAAAAAATTATAAACACAAAAAGAATAATAAAAAATTTACCATAACCTGTAATGGTCATTAATGTCTCTTGATCCATCTTATACCTCTTATTTTAAAGAATTTAAGTAAGCGATCATCGCTACTATCTCTGGAACACTACCACCAGCAACTGCATCTTTAACCTGTTGGTTTTTCATGTCAGCCACAACTGTTTTTGCTTCTTCAAGTGCTGCAGCTTCCGCTTCTGCCCAAGTTCCTAATTTTGGCATACCATCTTGATCGTATGGAACACCAAATACCTCTTTTTGTGTATTTGCATTAGCATAAGCTGTTGCAAGGTCTGCTGTATTGGTAAACTGATGAGCATATGATGGCATAACTGTACCAGGTACAACTGATGATGGATCCATCATGTGGTTCTCGTGCCAATCTGTTGTTCTATAGTTACCAATTCTCATCAAGTCTGGACCAGTTCTTTTTGAACCCCAGAGGAATGGTCTATCATATGCATACTCACCACTTAGTGAATACATACCATATCTGTCTGTTTCAGACTTAAATGGTCGAATAAGCTGTGAGTGACAAGAGAGACAATTCTCCTTGATATATACTTGTCGTCCAGCTAACTGTAGTGTTGTATAAGGCTTTGTACCAACTACTGGTTGAGAAGCCTTCGCAAAATCAGGAAGTGCTTCGATAACTCCTGCAAATGCTACTGTCAAAAATAATACGACCGCAAAGAAAAACGGTCTCTGTTCTAACCAATGAAACATAATTTATCTCCTTTCTCTTAGTTCGCCATCGGCGATGCGGTTGTTGGCTCTTTGTCAAGCACTCTACCTGCTGTTGCAGTCTTGTACATGTTATAAGCAAATATAAAGAATCCAACGAGGTAGAATAGTCCACCAACAGCTCTTAGTGTATAGTACGGTTGAAGTACAGTTACTGTATCAATAAATGAGTATAGAAGTGAACCATATTCATCATACGCTCTCCACATCATACCTTGAGTAATACCTGCAATCCACATAGATGTAAAGTATAGAACAATACCAACTGTCTGAATCCAGAATTGTGTCTCAATCAATGATTTAGAGTAGATTTCTCTTTTATATATTCTTGGAGCCATATGGAAAAGTGAAGCCATAATCATGAATCCAACCCAACCAAGAACACCATCGTGAACATGTCCAGGAATCCAATCTGTAAAGTGAGCAATAGCATTTACTGATTTAATCGCTTGAATAGGACCTTCAATTGTACTTAACATATAGAATGTAGAAGCCATAATCATAAGCTTAATAATTGGAGAGTCTTGAAGCTGTTGCCACTCACCCTTCATTGTAAGAAGCATGTTAATCGCCGAACCCCATGATGGTAAAATAAGAACCACTGACATCACAGAACCCATAGTCTGCATCCAATCTGGAACAGTTGAGTAGATCAAGTGGTGACCGCCAGCCCAAAGGTAAACAAACATTAAACCCCAAAACGAAAGAACTGACAACTTATATGAGAATATATTTTGTCCAGACTCTTTTGG
>NZ_JAACKB010000307.1 GCF_010892395.1 Sulfurovum sp. bin170 | reverse complement strand
AGTAAAAAACCAAAAAATGAGAACTGGATAGAGAGAACATTTGGAGTAATGGCAGAAGAGGATGCCAAAAATCTATTGAATGATATTCGCAATAGCAGGGTCAATAAAGAGATAGATTTATGGTCTTAGATACAGATACGATTAGCTATTATTTACGAGGTTCGGAGGTGGTAAAAGAGAAATTTATTCAACATCAGCGAGAGTTGGCTTCTACTACTGTTAACTATGCTGAACTTGTGTATGGCTTGAAAAAGAGAGATAACAAAAAGTATTTGCCACAAGTTGAGATAATTTTTGAGAATATCAAGGTCTATGAGTTTGATAAAAAGTCTGCGAAAATGTTTGGCATATTAAAAGCTGATATGCAAAAGAGAGGTGTGGTTGTTGCTGATATGGATTTGATGATTGCTAGTATAACTATTGCTAATGGTGAGGAGTTGATTTCTAATAATATTGGACATTTTTCTAAGATAGAAATTTTGGATGTTTGTAGTTGGGTTTAACTGGACGAGTATGGAATTAGTAGAAATATTTAATTTTTTTTGATTTTTAAGGTGGCGACTCGTTCCCATATATTAGCTTCTCCAGCACCCTGGGTCTTTAGTAAATGGTGAACCTGTGACGGAATAAGATAGACACTTTAATCCACCATTACAACTCTTTTTAAACAGACACTTCTCACACCCCACCACATCACCCTCTGATGTTTTTAGCTTTCGGACTAGGCTATTGTGGTTATAAATATCCTCAAATGTAAGATTTTTGATATTACCTATCTCTATGGGCAGTCTTCTACAGGGAAGCACCACACCATTGGGAAGCAGTGCAAAAAGATATTTACCAGCTGTGCATTTGTGAGGGGTATCCAAAAAAGGAACAAACTGCAGTGATCTATTCATCGTCACTTCTGTTTGAGAAAAAGGGTTTAAACTGTTTTTAATCTGCTCTTTTTTCATCATCAAAACATACTCAAAGGTCTCTTTTGGACTAAAAAGCTGATTTGTTAGACCAATACCTACTCCCTCAGGTATGAGCCTATCACTCCAAACTCTATTGACCTTTAGCTCTTTTGCTATCTTTACGACCTTTGGAAAACTTTTATAGTTCTCTTTGTGTGCTGTAAATGAGATGACTACTCGTATATCACTCTCTTTTAACACTCTAATCCCATCTAATGATTTTTCAAAAGCCCCATCTCCTCTAATACGATTATGGGCTACTCTATCTCCATCAATACTAATCTGTACAAAAAATGGTGGATACTCTTTAATCAAAGCAATAATGTTATTGTTTATCATCGTTCCATTAGAGAGAAAATTGAATGATATATACTCTTTAAATTTGAAAATATAGGCAAGGAGAGGTCTCAAGTTTTTATAGGAAAAAGGCTCACCACCTGTTAAATTTATAATCCCTCTTGAGGCAGATTTGAGAGAAAGAGTTTTGATAAAACCGACAAACTTATCTACAACCGTATAATTCTCTTCTAGTGTTAACTCATTTTTTATTATCTCTT
>NZ_JAACKB010000306.1 GCF_010892395.1 Sulfurovum sp. bin170 | reverse complement strand
GATATAATTATTTAATTCAATTAAATTGGAGAATTTATGAAGTCATATAAAAGCGATATAGAAGATGATTTCAATATCAAAGAGATTTTTAAAATTTTAAAAGAGTATAGGTGGTTAATTTTTACTACAGTTATACTCTCAGTCTCTTTTGCATCAACAAAAGTCTACTTAAGTAAACATCTATATAGTGCTTTCTCAGTCGTGAAGGTAAAAACAAAAAGCGAAAATAGTCAAAACCTGATTTTAAGTGATAAGGGGACAATGGCTGTTGTAAATATTCAAGAGGATATAGCTCTTCTTCGTACCTTCTATATGAATAATAAAGCACTAAATTTAAAGAGAGTAGACTTTAAAGTACTATACTACACTCGTAACGGTTACAAGAGTAAGGAACTCTACAGAGATATACCTATAAAAATAACAGATATTGAGACTATTGATGAGAGATATATAGGTGCTAAACTAAGAGTTACCCAAAAAGAAGATGGATATACCATTGAGTTTGTACACTCTTTAAAAAATGAGATTATGAACAAACTATTCAAAAAATCTCTTTTAAAAATAGATGCAAAAGAGCCATTTAAGTATCATGAAAAGATAAAAACCAATTTTTTTAGTCTAAAAATTCACAAATTATCAAATTTTGACAAACCTATAGATATAATAATTTATGGAGATAATAGATATGTCTATGATAACATCATACGCAATAACTTAGAGGTTGTTCAGATTGATGATAAGATTCCTCATATACAAATCTCTTATCAAGATAAGGTTCCCTCAAGAGCTGTATCTTATATTGAATCTTTAACTGACAGTTTTATAAATGAGAGTCTAGCAGAGAATAGAAAACAGAATAATCAAATTTTGGACTTTATAGATAAAGAGCTTAAGAAGATAAAAAAACTCTTAAAAACATCAGAAAAAGAGCTAGAGAACTACCGCATCTCAAATAAGATTGTCTACTCATCTGTACAGGCTTCGACTTTTATTAGAGAGCTAAGTAGTGTTGATATTACCCTTTCAGAGAATGAGCTAAAGATAAAAGTTGTTAATAATCTGCTAAAACTTATAGAGAACAACTATAGTTTCGACGCTATGACACCCTCATTAGTTGAACTTCAAGATTCATCAGCACTAAAGTTAATAGATATGCTCCAAGAGGCACAACTCACAAGAGAGGAACTTCTTGCAGACTTTACAGTAAAACATCCAAAGATTAAAAAAGTAGATAGCAAAATCAGTACTATTAGAGCCAAAATTATTTTAAATATAGAGAATTTACAAAAACATATTCTTGAGAAAAACAAAAATCTAAAAAAGATAAAAAAATCGTATGAGACAAAGATAGAGACTCTTCCAACAAAAGAGAGAAAGATGATAAATATAAAAAGAGATTATGAGGTTAGCTCAAAAATGTATAACTTTCTTCTTGAAAAACGGACAGAGAACGAGATATTAAAAGTTTCAAACCTCTCTAAATATAAGATTATAGATAAAGCATATAGTGACTTCTCACCTGTTGGAAATAAGAGTAAAGCGATTTTAATATCATCTATTTTTATAGGATTCCTCTTGGGAGTACTATTAATAGCTCTTCATCGTATTTTCAGTGATAAAATATTAACAGTAAAAAGTATAGAGAGTTATACTGAAATTCCTATATATGGAGTTGCACCATTTCTAAAAAGCAGTGAACATCTCTATATTCAAAAACCATCTGTTGTTGATAGCTACAGTGCTATTCGTACAAATATTCAACTATCAAAAAAGCAGTCTAAGGTGATTCTTTTAAGTTCTACTATGGATGATGAGGGTAAAGATATGGCAACTATAAACCTAGCTCGTTCTTTTGCTAGAGTTGATTGTAAGACACTACTTATAGATTTGGATATAAGATTTAACTCTATAAATAGAGTTTTAAATGTAGAGAGCCATGCTGGTATTAGCAGATATCTTGCAGGAGAAATGCATAGTATTTACGATATTAAATATCCTACAAAATATAAAAACTTAACTATCATTCCAGCAGGAGATAGTAGCTCTTCAAACATCTCTCGACTCATTCTATCCAAAGGCTTACCACCACTTATAGAGGAGTTAAAAGAGTCCTATGACTATATTATTATAAATACTCCCCCTTTTGGAATTTTTACAGATAGCAAATATATTATGAGACTATCAGATATAAATCTGACTCTTTTTAGGGAAGGGTATAG
>NZ_JAACKB010000305.1 GCF_010892395.1 Sulfurovum sp. bin170 | reverse complement strand
TTATACCTATTTTAATATTTAAATATGTTAATATTCGTCTATTAATATTAAGGAATTTGATGAAAAAGGTACTGATTTTATGTACGGGTAATAGTTGTCGTTCTATTATTGCCGAAGCATTAATTAATAAATATCTGAATAATATGAGAGCCTATAGTGCAGGTGTTAGTGCAACTGGTAGTGTAAATCCCAATACAAAAAAGGTTTTAGAGGATGAGGATGCTTGGTCGGATGACTGTTATTCAAAAAGTTTAGATAAAATGTTGGATATAGAGTTTGATTTGGTTGTGACTGTATGTGACAGTGCCAAAGAGAGTTGTCCCACTTTTTCAAAAAGTACAAAAGTTGTACATGTTGGTTTTGAAGACCCTGATGGAAAAGATTATGAAGCTTTTGAAGAGACTCTACAAGAGATTAAAAAGAAGCTTTTGCCCATAGTGCGTAAAAAATTATCATAATGTAGGGGCAGACCAATGTGTCTGCCCTTCGTAAATTAAGGAAAAAAATGAACAAAAATGTAACAAAAACCAATGATGGTGTAAAAATCTCATTTACAGGTGTGGTACAGAAACAGAACATCATAAAGATGGTAGAGAATTGTGCAACAGGTCAGTGTGAGTGCATGAGTGATGAGACCAAAAAGAAGATAACAGATATGAAAGTAACTGGGGTTGATGGCAAAGTTGAGCTAAATCTCACAGGTGCTGTAGCCAAAAAAGAGATAGAAGAGGCATTAGCAAAATCAAAGGTAATAAATAAAATAGATGAGTAGACAAGAGAACTTTAGAACAAAGATTATTGGGGGAGAGTTTAAAGGTAAGTTCATAGAGATACCAAATATCTTTACAACACGAAGCTCAAAGGGTATTTTGAAAGAGTCCCTGTTTAATACTCTCCAATTTGATATTATAGATAAAAACTTTGTAGAGGTTTTTTCAGGCTCTGGTTCTATTGGACTTGAAGCGTTGAGTCGTGGAGCAGGGCAGTGTTACTTTATTGAGTATAACAAGATTGCTTACAGAGTTTTACAACAGAATATCAGAGAGTTAGACCCTAGTAGATGCCATCATATGCTTGGAGATAGTTTTGAGAAGTTTGAGACTGTTTTAGATATGTTGAAAAACTCTGATGAAAAGACATACTTCTATTTTGACCCACCATTCTCTACTCGTGATGGGATGGATGATGTCTATGATAAGACCATCGCTCTGATTGAGAAGATAGATGCTTCTAAATGTGAGATGGTAATAGTAGAGCATATGACAAAACTAGATATGCCCAAAGAGATAGGTGAACTAGAGCAGGTCAAACGAAAAAAATTTGGTCGCTCTACTATGACTTACTATATAGCAAAAGAGAGAGTGTGAAAAACCAAGACCATATAGCCCTTTTTATAGACTCTGATAATATCTCCCACAGAGCATTAGAAGGAATTATCAACGAACTTAGCAAATATGGAGTCGTAAATATTCGTCAAGCCTACGGAAACTGGACAAAAGACAATCTCAAAAACTGGGAAGAGAAACTTTTGGAGTTTGCCATCAAACCTATACAGCAGTTTGACTATAGTAAACATAAAAATGCAACAGATATACTGATGACCATAGATGCGATAGATATGTTACACACTAAAAAAATAGATGCATTTGCTTTTGCCACTAGTGATAGTGACTTCACCCCTGTAGTGATGCGTGTACAGCAAGAGGGGATAAAGGTCTTTGGATTTGGAGAAAAGAAAACCCCCCAAGCATTTATGGCGGCCTGTTCACAGTTTATCTTTACAGAGAAATTGATGGATTCTGGTTCTCGAAGTGCTGATGAAACACCTCATAAGAGAAAAACAACAAAAGATTTGAAACAAGATAAGTGGCTTCTAAATCTCTTGAAAAATGCACATAATCAGACAATGGATGAGCATGGTTGGTCAAATCTAGCCGATATGGGAGCATATATCAGTAACAATAGCTCCTTTTCTCCTGTCAACTATGGATTCAAGAAGTTAAGTAATCTTCTGCGTTTTATGGATATATTTGATATCTATATGGATGAGGATAGTAAGCAGATGAGTGTTAGGGATAAGGGGTATAAGATATAAGCATAAACA
>NZ_JAACKB010000049.1 GCF_010892395.1 Sulfurovum sp. bin170 | reverse complement strand
ATTTGAGTTTTTTCAAAAAAGAGTTATAGACCTTAGTTTAAGCAGTCTGCTTCTTATTTTGACTTCACCTATTATCTTATTCTCTATCTATCAAATCAGAAAAGAGTCTGCTGGTTCAATTCTCTTTACACAGCCAAGAGTGGGACTAAATGGAGAGAGTTTTACATGTTATAAGTTTAGAAGTATGCATACAAATATGGGTTTTAATCCGTATACACAAGATAAAGATCCTAGAATTTTTCCTTTTGGTAGAATCATGCGTAAGATGAGGATTGATGAACTACCACAACTATGGAATGTTATTAGGGGAGAGATGCATCTTATTGGTCCAAGAGCAGAGTGGGATATATTGGTGAATGAGTATGAGAAGATTATCCCAAAATATCAAAAAAGACACATTGTTCGACCTGGAATAACAGGACTTGCACAGGTTTCATACCCTTATGGACGAAATGTTGAGGATGCAAGAGAGAAGCTAAAATATGATTTGAACTATATAAAAAAATGGTCAATCATGCTTGAGATTAAGGTTATTTGGAAAACTATTATGGTAGTTTTAGGTCAAAAAGGGGTCTAATAACTACTTAGTTATTTAAATTTTCCTTAATTATAAGAGTTGTTATAATATTTGAATTTTTATCTATCGTAATATTTATATCACCTATTATATCTGTTCCAAGTTTATAGTATAGATTGGATTTAGGCTCTATATTGCCTATTTCAGTAGAGATATTGGGTTGACTCCTATAGTTAAAAAAATTTATTGAACCCATGCTATAGCTACTATTCTCATATTTCGTTTCAAGAAAATCCCCAAGATTATATAAATACCCACTATCTACTCCCAAATCTGTATTGGAGCTTAAAAGTATAGCAATTCCCCAATCATGCATTAGCATATCAAAGTTTTTATCGTAACCATTTGGTGATTTTTGTATAGCATCTATAATGGCTTCTTCATCGGTGTATCTATTATGTAAAATATCATGAAGCAGTTTTGCACCACCATAATTTCGTATGAGGTAAGAGCCAAATGCTCCAACTTTAGAGTAATCCTCTCTTTGATTATTCCATGTTGGTAGAGAGAGGTTGATATTTTGGTTAAAGAGAGGAAATCTACCATTTGAATTTTGCTCTTCCCCTGCATCACCTCTAGTATATGTGACACCTCTTACACCATTGGTTTTTAATTTTGTAGCGATAATATCTTCTACTGTTACAGCTAACATCTCATCAATCCAAGGTTTTAGTCCACTGTTGTTGTAGAGAATATTTTTTTGATAAAATTGAATCATATGTTCAAACTCATGAGCCAGAGTAGATAGTATCTTCTTCTGTTTATACTCCTCTATACTCCACTCTTGATTATCTTGATGCGTTGCAAATATTACAGAATCTATATAGAACATTGTTCTCTCATTTGAACCACTAAATAGATTTTTTCTGTAGTTATCTTTTGCATAAAAATAACCAAGCACACCTCCACTCGCTCTATTATCACTGTTTATATCAGTTAAAAGTATCGTTATCTCATTTTCATCTTCAATCAAAGAGCTACTATTAGTCTCGCTCCACTCCTCACCAAAAATATTGGTAACCCAATCATATATATCATTATCATCTCCATCTTTTAAAAATGAGTTGGCTAACTCATCAATCATGTTCTGTCTAATACAGTAAGATTTAGAGCAGTTCTCTCCAAAACTATCATCTGAAACCCATACACTTAGACTCTTATTACCATATTTTGTTTTGATGTTCTTAAGAACTTTTCTTGCTGTTGCTTGTGTAGATATTGAGGTATCTTTTTCTAGATAAAAAAGTTGGATACTATTGGTTCTATCACTCTTTAGAGAGTTAACTCTCTCCTCTTTTTTTGATGGTTGCCCTTTTTTTATAGCTTGATGATTAAAATTCATAATATATTTAGGAGCGTGTTGAGCGGAGAACTCTCTATTCTCTACAATAGGTTTTAGCTTGTTTTGTATATTTAGTTTAATATCTTTATTATCACTATTGTTATTCAATATAATT
>NZ_JAACKB010000304.1 GCF_010892395.1 Sulfurovum sp. bin170 | reverse complement strand
CTCAAGGTAACCCTTGTCTACTAAAATAGAAACGGTGGCCTCAATTGTTTTTGAGTGAAGAAGGGTTGTTACATCCAATCTTCTGTTCGCAGCATTTCTTATTCGAGTAAGAGAGTCTGCAATTATATCTGTCATCATCTTTTACTTCTCCTTACCAGCTTGATTTTTTCATACCAGGGATTAATCCCTCGTTTGCCATTTTTCTTAAACAGATTCTGCAAAGTCCAAAATCTTTATATACAGAATGTGGTCTACCACAGACATTACATCTTGTGTATGCTCTTGAGCTAAATTTAGCAGGTCGCTTCTGCTTAGCTATCATCGATTTTTTAGCCATTAGTTCTTTCCTTTACTGAAAGGCATACCAAGTTTTTCTAAAAGTGTAAATGCCTCTTTATCATTCTCTGTGCTTGTTACAATTGTGATATTCATACCGTGAGTCTTGATAATCTTATCAAAATCAACCTCTGGGAACATAAGTTGCTCTTGAAGACCGAAGTTGTAATTACCTCTACCATCAAAACCTTTTCTTGGTGTTCCTCTAAAGTCTTTTACTCTTGGAAGTGCGATTGCTACTAACTTATCAAAAAAGTTATACATATTTGCACCTCTTAAAGTTACTCTAATACCAGATGGACTTCCCTCTCTAGCCTTAAAACCAGCAACTGATTTTTTAGCATTAACAACAACTGCTTTTTGACCAGCAATCAGTGAGATAGTATCTGTCATATTCTGGATAAGTTTGTTATCTTTACCCTCTTCACCCGCACCAACAGAGATTACTATCTTCTCAAGCTTAGGTGTCTGCATTACATTTTTAATCCCACACTCTTCTCGAAGTGCAGGTGTAATGTCATTGTACTTTTGCTTCATTCTACTCATAGATTACGCCTCTACTTTTTTTACATTAGAGATATGAATTGGCATCTCTTTATCTTCAAAGCCACCATCTTTATTCTCTTCACTTGGCTTTACAGCCTTTTTTGCTAGTTTACAGCCTTCGACAATGACAGCATCTTGTTTAGTAAGAACCATCTTAACTGTACCAGTTTTGCCTTTGTCATCACCAGCGATGATTTGAACCTCATCGCCCTTTTTAATTTTGAATTTTTTATTAACTGTTTTCGCCATTACCATACCTCTGGAGCTAGTGATACAATCTTCATAAATCCTGCATATCTAGCTTCTCTAGCTACAGGACCAAAAATACGAGTACCAATTGGTTGTTTTTTATCATCAATAATTACAGCAGCGTTGTCATCAAATCTGATTAATGAACCATTGTCTCTTTGAATCTCTTTATGAGTTCTTACAACAACAGCTTTAACCACTTTACCTTTTTTTACTTTTCCATTTGGAAGAGCTTTTTTCACAGAAGCCACGATAACATCACCAACAGAAGCATATCTTCTCTTAGAACCACCAAGAACTTTGATACACATAATCTCTTTGGCTCCACTGTTATCAGCTACATTTAGTCGTGTAAAACCTTGAATCATTACTCTTCACCTACCTTTAGAATCTCTAAAAGTCTAAAGCTTTTTGTTTTTGATAGTGGTCTACACTCAATAGCAGAGACAATGTCACCCACTTTCGCTTGACCTTTTTCATCATGGATAAGATATTTTTTAAATCTCTTTACAGTCTTGTGATATCTAGGGTGGATAACTTTTCGCTCAACCACCATAGTAGCAGTCTTCTCACCTGCTATCTTAATCACAGTACCAGTTATTTGTCTTTTTGGCATATTTTTTACCCCTTACTTCGACGCATTAGCTGTAATAGCTGTTTGAACTCTAGCGATGTCTTTTTTCGCTACTCTTAACTCACTAGTGTTAGTAAGTTGCATTGTTTTCTGCTTCGCTTTAAGCGTAAAAAGCGCTAACTTCTTCTCTTTTAGCATCGCTGTTAACTCTTCAACTGTTTTAGTTTGAATATCAGTATATTTCATTACTATCCTTTACAGCGATAATTTTACATTTGAATGGAAGTTTATGAAGTGCAAGTGTTAAAGCTTCTATTGCAACTTCTTCAGAAACACCAGCCACTTCAAATACAATTCTACCTGGCTTAATATTCATTACCCACTCTTCAACTGAACCTTTACCTTTACCCATTCTTGTCTCAAGAGGTTTTTTTGTAAGAGGCTTATCAGGAAAAACTCTAATCCAAGATTTACCTTGTCTCTTCATCTTACGAGTCATTGTAATCCTAGCAGACTCAATTTGTCTTGAGTTAATTCTACCAGCACTTACAGCTTTTAATGCAAACTCACCAAACTCAATCTTGTTCCCTCGGAAAGATTTTCCTCGGTTACGACCTTTCATCATCTTACGAAATTTCGTTCTCTTAGGCATCAACATAACTATTCACCTCTTCTTCGCTGTGGTTTTCTTCTGCCACCTCTTTCTCTTTTTTCCTCTTTTGGCTCTGCTTGGATACCTTTGGCAAGTACTTCACCTTTGAAAATCCAAACTTTGATACCGATGATTCCATAAGTAGTCTGAGCTTCTGCGAAACCGTAATCAATCTTAGCTCTAAGAGTATGCAATGGAACTCTTCCCTCTAAGTACCACTCAGTTCTAGCCATTTCAGCTCCACCAAGTCTTCCTGATACAGAAATTTTAATCCCTTTTGCACCTGACTTCAAAGCACCTTGAATAACTTTTTTCATAGCTCTTCTAAATGCAACTCTTCTCTCAAGTTGAGTAGCTACATTTTCAGCCGCTAGTTGACCAGAGGCTTGAGCTCTCTTCTCCTCTTTGATGTTCAAAGATATATCTTTTTTGAACTTACGAGTTAAAGTCTCTTTGAGTTTAGTAATATCAGCACCTTTTTTACCAATGATAATTCCAGGTCTTGCTGTTACAATTGTCACTCTGATTTTCTTAGCTGTTCTCTCAATAATAAGATTAGATACACCTGCATAGAAAAGCTCTTTTTTCAAATACTTTCTTAGCTGATAATCTTCAGCAATAAACTCTGCTGTTCTCTCTTTTTTTGGAAACCATCTTGACTCCCAGTTTCTATTGATACCAAGTCTTAGTCCAATAGGATTTACTTTTTGACCCATATTATGCTTCCTCTGCTTTTGCTACTTCTACCAAGATATGTGCTGTTGGCTTCAAGATTCTACTTGCAGTCCCTCTAGCTCTTGGTCTCCATCTTTTCATTACAGCTGCTTTGTCTACTCTACAAGATGTAATTACTACCTCTTCTGGTTCAAAGTCTCCATTTGCTACAGCAGACGCGATAACTTTAGAGATGATTCTAGCTGCTTTGTTTGGCATAAACTCCAATGATGCAAGTGCAAGTTCAGCGTTCATTCCCTGAACCTCTCTTGCAATCATTCTAGCTTTGTTAGGTGCTACTCGTGTATACTTTAATAGTGCTCTACTCATAATACCTACCTACACTTTCTTCTGAACAGAGCCTTTATGACCCTTAAATGTTCTAGTTGGTGAGAACTCACCTAGTTTATATCCAACATGATTCTCTGTAATATATACAGGGATAAATTGTCTTCCATTGTGTACATTGATAGTCAAACCAATGAACTCTGGAAAGATAACTGATCTTCTTGACCAAGTTTTAATAGGTTTGTGAGAACCCTCTTCTTTTGCTTTAAGCACTTTTTTCTTTAGGTGGTCGTCAATAAACGGACCTTTTTTAGTTGATCTTGCCATCTCTTACCCTTACTTCTTTCTCTTAGCGTTTCGTTTAGTAATAATTAACTTATCACTAGCTTTTTTCTTACGAGTCTTATAACCTTTGGTAGGCATACCCCATGGAGTAACAGGATGTCGTCCAGAGTTAGTTTTACCTTCACCACCACCATGTGGGTGATCTATTGGGTTCATCGCAGACCCTCTAGTTTGTGGTCTGATACCTCTATGTCTCTGTCGTCCAGCTTTACCACCAACAACATTTGCCCAGTCCTCAGACCCAACAGTACCGATAGTTGCCAAACACTCACCAAGAACATATCTCATCTCACCAGATGGAAGTCTAAGAGATACATATTTGCCATCTCTACCCATAATCTGTGCATAACCACCAGCAGACCTAGCGATTGTACCACCCTGACCGATATTTAACTCAATATTATGAACAAGTGTTCCAACAGGAATAGCTTTAAGCTTCATACAGTTACCTGTCTTGATATCAAGTCCAGATTCTGCTGACATTATCTTATCGCCAACACTCATACCTTTGGCTTGAAGAACATATCTTCTGTCACCATCTGTATACTTAACAAGGCAGATTCTACAAGTTCTATATGGGTCATACTCAACAGTAGCCACTGTCCCCTCAACACCAAACTTGTTTCTTTTGAAGTCGATAATTCTATATAGTTTTTTCGCTCCACCCTCTCTGTGACGAGAAGTAATTCTACCGTTATGATTTCTACCAGCTGAGCGTGGAAGTTTCTTTAGAAGACTTCGAACACTAGCTTTAGCAGTAATATCACCACTATCAAGGTTAGTAATATATCTACGCCCTGCCGTGGTTGGTTTATATGATTTAATTGCCATCTCTTCTCCTCTATACCGTTAAGCTTTCAATCTTGGCATCTTCAGGTAGAGTCACATAGAACTTTTTAGTGTCTGGTCTCTTCCCTTTGATACCCTTGAATGTCTTAATCTTACCATTAACACGCATTGAGTTCACTCTCAATGGCTTAATATCAAAATACTCTTGAAAAACTGCCTTAAGACCATTTTTAGTCATCCGTGGAGTTGTCTGCACAACAATCACAGAATCCTCTTGAAGGTTAAGAGTCTTCTCTGTATATAGTATTGCTCTAATATCTGTAATATCTGCCATCTTAGCTCTCTTTCGTTAATCTATCCCAAACAGCTTTTTCGATTACCACAGAGTGATAAGCAGCTGCAAGGTATGCATTTAGTTCATTTGATTCAATAATATATACATTTTTAAGATTTTCAAATGCACGCAATGTTAAATCATCAATCAACTCTTTAACAACCAAAACATCTCTTTGTGCAAAAGTATCAATAAATGCTTTTGCATCTTTTGTTTTTCCTGACTCAATTGCAATGTTTTCAACAACAAAAAGTTTTTCGTTAGCAACAAGCTCTGCTAATGCAAAGTTCAGTGCCAATTTTTTCTGTTTTTTATTTACTTTTTGATTATAGTTTCTATTGTTTTTAGGACCAAAAGCAACACCACCACCAACAAAGATAGGTGAACGAAGAGAACCAGCTCTCGCTCGTCCTCCACCCTTTTGAGCCCAAGGCTTCTTACCACCACCACGAACATCAGAACGAGTCTTTGTATGTGCAGTGTTTGATCTTACCCCAGACAAATAAGATTTACAATATAAGTAAAGGTTATGTGGGTTAATATCCGAAAATGACTCTGGAAGCTCATCTGTTTTAATTACTGTTCTACTCATTATTTAACAATCCTTACCAATCCTCTAGCCCCATTGTGACCAGGAATTGAACCTTTTAATACCAAGATTCCGTTTTCAGCATCAAATGAAACTACGCCATTTTTCACTGTAACTTGTGTGTTTCCGTACTGTCCAGGCATCTTTTTACCTTTTTGTACACGACCTGGCCACTCAGCATTACCGATTGAACCAATTCTTCTACCCATTCTATGTCCGTGTGAACCTGGTCCGCCACTAAAATTGTGTCTTTTCATACCACCAGAAAAACCACGACCTTTAGTGTTTAGTGAAGTTTTAACTAACTCTACAGAACCTAGAAGCTCAGTGCTGTAATCACCAGCCTCTGTACCCTCTGCAACTCTAATTGTCATAAACTTATTAAACTCTTTGTCGATACCGTATTTAGCTTGTTGACCCTCGATAGCTTTGTTCATCTTTTTAGAACTATGATAGGCTACAACTGCTTTTCCGTCCTCACGAACTTCACACACTTTAGTTTCGATAACTTTTAGAAGTGTTACAGGAACACTCGGTACGCCAACAGTTCGGCTCATACCTATTTTTTCAATAATAAATTCCATAATCTACTCCTACTTGTCCATTGAGCGAATCTCAACATCAACTTCAGGAGCAAGGTCTAGTTTCATAAGTGAATCTATAGTGTCCGAAGTAGCTGAAACAATATCAAGCATTCTGCTGTGAATTCTAATCTCAAACTGCTCTCTAGCATCTTTGTTAACATGTGGTGATTTAAGTACTGTATACTTTTTAATCTTAGTTGGCATAGGGATTGGTCCTCTAAGCTCTGCACCTGTTCGTCTAACAGCCTCAACGATAGAAGCAACTGAACGGTCTAACACACGATGATCATAAGCTTTAAGCTTAAGTCTAATTTTTTCCATTTATTTTACCTTATAAAGAACTCGTTAAGTTTACCACAACACATGGCTTCCTTAACTAAAATTTGGAGTCGTATTGTAGCGAGATAGGCTTTTGGGTAGGGTGTGTTTTTGACTGTTTTTTGTGGTTTTTTGGATTTTATCTCCTTTTTTAAAGGAAATGTGTTACTATTTGATAAATTATTAAATTTATGCGTATTTATGTCGGGATGAGGGCAACCCGACCTACGCACAAAGGTGTATCCATGCAACTCTTAGAATATTTTTATGACCGAAATAACAACATCACAACCTATCATCAACGCAAATTTTCAATTCCTGATACCAATAGAATCCTAATCTACGGTGCACCTGCATCAGGCAAAAGCTATTTAACTCTTGATTATATAACAAATTATGAGCAAGAAGAGGCTCTATATATAGATTTTGCAGACCCAAAGTTTCAATTTAGAGATATGATGGAGGAGGATGTTGAGGGGTTTGTGGAGGCAAATGAGATAGAACTCCTAGTTCTTGACCACTATGAACATGAGTATTTTGAGATACTACCAAACGCAAAAAAACTTATTATCATATCAGATAGATTTTATGACTATGGCGAGACATTTGAGAATTTAGAGCTTCCTCTACTTGATTATGAGGAGTTTTTCTCTTTTCAAAAGAGAGGAACAGAGAGACAAATTTTTAACCAGTTTTTACGCCAAGGGACACTGCCACAACTAGCAACACAGACCGCTCCAAAAGAGCAACTATTTCAGACCTTTATACAGAGTCATTTCTCTCTATCAGAGCAGAAACTTCTAGGAGTACTAGCTCATTTCAATACCTCATCAGTCACCACGCATCAACTCTATACCTATGCAAAAGAGAGATATAAAATCTCAAAAGACCTTATCTACAAACAGATAAAAATATTACAGCAGAGAGGTATTATAAAGTTTATTCCTGATACAATTAATCCAACAGCAAAAAAACTGATATTTTTTGACTTTGCACTTGCTAAATACCTAACACTTACTCAAAGCTTCCCAAAACAGTTTGATACGATGGTCGCCCTCTCTCTTCTTAAGCATAATGTAGAGTTCAGAGCTTTTGGTATTTCAGGATATTTAACAGAGAAGAGAGACCTTATTATCCCCGCTCCATTTGAGAGCGAAGAGAGTTTTTGGAAAAAGGCACATAGTAAATTTATAACTTATAGATTAGTAGAAGCAAAAAAAATCTATATCATTACCGTAACAGCACAATACAGATTTAAAATAGAAAATATAGAGTTTGAAGCTATACCATTCTATGAGTGGGTTGTTATTAATGATGAGATTTAATACTCTATCTCAACCTCTGACATCTTTACCATCTTATTCATCTCGGCTAAGAGGATAGGGTTTTGTTTGATAATAATTTTTAGCTCTTTCGTACTAGGCTTTGGTTTAATATAGAGTGGCTTGAGAGTTTTCCATATGCCCTCAACCGTAGCCAATTGCTCTTTAATTTTCTTACTCGTTGGTTTTACAATTGTCTGCTCTTTATCACCATTAATTAGAGCATTGAGAGAGTCATCAAATAGTTTAATAGTTTTTTCTAATTTTGCACTATACTCACTCTTTCCCTTTGCTATCAGCAGTTTCTCTTTGGTCATTTTTTGAGTCAACATTCTCTGTCGTCCTGCAACATTAACAATATGCAGTCTAGCTTTATCTAAATAGTTGGTTGCTCTATTAGATTTTTCATATTTCTTTACCAACTCATTTGATATTTTGAGTAGATTCTCATTTTTGCTTATCATATAATCCAGAGCTTGTCCATCTTTATCTTTTCCATCGGCAACTAGTTTAGCTTTCTCATAAAAAATATTCCACTCTTTTTCTATTATACTAATCTGCTCTTTAATCTCCTTACCATTGGATGGGATACACCCCATCTCTGCATCTCCATCTCTAAAAGCCATAAGTGTTTTATTATAAAGATTTGAAAATTTAATTAATTTTTTTGCATTATCTTGTTTATTGATATTAGAAGAGACAAGAATCGCTAGTTTTGTCATTCTCTGTGTCAACATTCTCTGTCTTCCTGATAGATTTACTCTCTTCTTTAAAGTATTACTTTTGCTCATAAAGCTACTAATCAAAGAGGCAAATCTTGCTCTCTGTTTTTGACGATTGACAGATTGAGTATAGATAAAAACTCCCTTGTTCATCTCGACTAAGATATTATCCAAACCAGCAATAGCCTGTTTCATCTCTTTACCAGCCATAGCTTTTTTGAGAATAGGCTGATGTGCTTTCCATAGAGTATCTACCTCTTTTAGTTGTGTGGTTATTTGAGGTAATTTTGTTCCTGTTAACTCCAAAATCTTAGAACCATAAAATAGTCCATTAAGTGTCTCTGTAAATAGTTTTTGTGATTTTTTAAAATCAGCAATATACTCTTTTTTCTTAAAATCATTACTAGCAAAAAGCAGTGTTTTACCCATCTTTTGTGTCAACATTCTCTGCTTACCAGCAAGATTAATATCATTTGCCAAAGCCAATCTGTTTTTGCCCTTGTTTGA
The DNA here is from genome assembly GCF_010892395.1 of Sulfurovum sp. bin170. Lineage (GTDB taxonomy): Bacteria > Campylobacterota > Campylobacteria > Campylobacterales > Sulfurovaceae > UBA1140. The sequence continues at coordinate 7,689 of NZ_JAACKB010000304.1, read as the reverse complement.
TGATGTATAAAGCCCCACTGCTCTGTTCATCTCTTTTAGAAGCGTAATGTTATTCTGCTCTAGCATATCATAGCTATCATTTTCTGCTTTACCTGATATAACAGACTTCACCTCTTTATAGAAAGGTATCCACAATGTTTCAACTTTTTTAAGTTGAGTCTGTATCTCCTCATTTTTAATAGCTACAAGCGTTAGTGATTTATCCCCTGCCATCAGACCTTTGAGCGTTTTATCAAAAAGTTGACTACTCTTTGTCAACTTCTCTATATTCTCTTTTTTATCAATATCCGAACGAATAAGAAAAGACTCTTTTGTCATTTTTTGTGAAAGCATCCTCTGTTTTCCTGACAAATTAATAGAGATAGCTAACTCTTTATCTGATAAAGCAAAGAGCGAAGATGAGAAGAGCAGTAAAAGAGCCAAAAGTGTTGTTATATGTTTCATTGTAATTAATCCTCCAAATTAATGTAATACTTTTGAGTATACTACAATTCAGTTTTTATTATATTTAAATATATTACTTAGAAGAGTTAAAAGAAATATAAGCTGACTATTCCAATAAAAATAGGCATTATTCTGTTATATGATATGTTTTTTAGATAAAAAATAGGAAAAGAGAGATTAACACCCCTTCCAGATCCCTGCGGCACTCAACAGAGGTAGGTGGGCTGCTATGTTCCCATCCTGACCCGTTGTCCACCAGTGTCGATGCACAGGTCTAAAAGAGGCGAGAGAATAATAACAAAAGATAACTTATAGAAGATTAAATTTAGGGAATTTTAAAAAAGAATTGCTATAATTTCACTCTTCAAATAAAAGATTGTAGAAATAATCTAACTCTTCGCAAGGCGAAAGCTTTAGTGAGATGAATTGAAGATAATTATAGAGAGGTGGCCGAGTGGTCGAAGGCGCACGACTGGAACTCGTGTATGGGGCAACTCATCGAGGGTTCGAATCCCTTCCTCTCTGCCATTTAAAACTACAGAACCCTTTCAAACATCTATTTCATGGACTTTAATCACCACTTTAAGTTTTCTTTTTCTACTTGTCAAATAAATAACTATGGCTTCCAATATCTACCAACTCTAAATCATCACCAACTATTCTATACATCAATAATAAATCAGGCTTGATATGACATTCTCTAAAATCTTTCAAATTTCCCTTTAGTTGATGGTCTTTGTATTTCTCCTCTAGCTCTTCACCCTTGAGTAGCTTATATACAACCTCAATATAATTTGTCTCTTCATCATCATTCAACTTTCTTTTTTTAAAACTTCTCTTGAAGTTATTCGCTCTAGTTAACTTGTACTTCACGATTTTAAATCTTTCATCATATCCTCAATAGGGTTTGCACCATCATAACGAACTACATCCCCTCTTTTAATTTCATCTATTGATTTTTGAAGACTAGCACTAGGAACTTTTACATCAAAAGGTAATCCACCCTCTAACCTAACTTTATTCAGAAAAATATTTATCGCGTCTGTAACGGTCATGTTATACTCTTTAAATATCTCTTTTGCACTATCCCATGCTATGGGGTCAACTTTTATTGATGTTTGTCTTCTTGCTATCATTTGTAATTCCTTAGAAGTATTTTATTAATAATACTATTTTAATGTTAAGATGAAGATAAAGCCCAAAAGAAGAAAAGGGCTTATATTGAAGAAGAATTATTTAAAACCTATTCTCTAACTCTTCCAGTACCTTGAATAGTTTATCTTGGTTCTCATACAGATAAATAAGGTCATCAGAATTCAATTTTTTAACTTGAGGTAAGTTGTGTTCAGGGGACAATATCTTGAGACGGTTTAATATCTTAAAAAGTGTTCCTACTGATAGTGATTGTTTGTTGTTTATCCACTTGCTAAAGTTAAAACGGCATATCCCCACATCTTTACAAAAAGTAGTATAGTGATAATAGTCTTTTGAATTCATAGCTTTAATGATTTGTTGTCTTAGATTCATCTTCTTCATTCTCCTCTACAAATAATTGAAAAGCATATCTATCAGCACAATTAGAATTACAAAAACTCTCTTTCGTTCTCTCATTCTTAATATGATACTTTCCTAATATCTTGTTGCAATATTTACACCTTGGTTTTAGTTTACTCTTTGCCATGTATTAACCTTTCTTACTCTAATATCATTATGATAATCTCACTCCCCACTGTGGGGCATGGGTAAATATAAGTATTTCGGGGGGTGGTGGCTGTTTTCTGAACGATTATTTTTAACCCTTTTTAACCTCTCCCACTGTGGGGATTTCTAGCCCTCTCACTGTGTGGGATGGCTCTACCACATATCAGCGACTTCATTCGCTTCAGCTATACCTTTACTAAGTTTATTAACACTGTTAGCCGTAGCAGGAGCAATGACAAAAACATCACTATCTTTGCCAAACTCAATATGGTTTAGTCGTGATGACCAACTCTCACTACTCTCTGTTAGAACAGAATTTCGTGTCAAAGCTTCAAATGTTAGAGCTGATACAAATCGTTCCGCACTTGGTGTCATCACTACGCGAACCTCTGCACCTGCTTTTATAAAAAGTCTAGCTACCTCACATGACTTATAAGCAGAGATACTACCTGTAACTCCCAAAAGAACTTTGCTCGTTCCCATCCGTCCTGAGACTGTGTAAGAACCTGGGCATTTCAATCGTAGGGTGTAATTTATTGCACCAAATATGAAATTGGTAGATAAAAAAGAGGTTTCTAGCCTGTTTTGTGGTGCAATAAATTGGACACCCTACAGTTCTTACACAGTCTCGTCCTCGGTGGGATACACATAGGAGAGGGTATTTTCCCATGAAAACACTAACAAAACCAAATAGTTCGGGTGTAAACACGCCGATTCCGAAAATTCAAATCTTTTTTTTATGCGAATATTTTTAGATGGTGCGATGGCAATCGCACCCTACGGAATATGAAGATTACAAAGTAGAATAATTATCACTTTTTTCTTCTACGATAAAACATTACCAAAATAGCTAATATAATAATAACTACAGGTTGATATTTGGCAGGGATAAATTTTAATAACCACTCAAAATCTTTCTCCACATCTCCTTTTACCTCATCAAATGAGGATGATTCACTCGATGAAGAGTCACTTTTAATCGCAATAGATTTAAAACTCTTCTTCTCCAACTCTCTATAATCACTCACAAAAGGGTTATCATCCCCTTGATGTATCTTCACTAGACTGTTTTTCTCTATCTCCCACTCATCTACAGCATCACTGTTGTTCCAAGAGATAAGGCGTTTCAGCTCCTCTTCTCCTAGTGACATCTCATATTTTGAGTTCATATAGAGGTAGACTCTTGCTATATCACCAAGGCGATTATCAGGAGCCTCTGCACGGTCTAGTTTGAAGCTCACCTCCATATCTACATCTTTTCCATAAGCTCTTGGCTCGTTAGGAACCTCACCATATGGAAAATTACTTCTATCTCCATTTATCTCACCAATAGCAGGAACGAGGTTGTGCATATCTGCTTCCATCTCTGCAAATTTTTGGTTGCTAGTACGACAGTATCCTCTTCCTCCTCTGTTCCAACATCTCAAATCTTTGCCAAAACGGTGTGCGGGTACGATATGTTCCCACTCAATTCGTCTGGCTCTTGTTCTTGATTTTCTTATTTTATATCCACATGTGTTAAATGTTGGAACCAACTTCTTGTCTCGAACTCTATAAGTACAGCCACTATAGAAAGCGATGCGATGTTTGTTATAGATTTTTGTAGCTAAAACTCTTTTTGAGCGACGAAAACTTTTTTTGGAGCTAATGAGAGATACCACTTCATCCTCAATGGTGGCGACATCCTCATCAACCAAATCACCATCTGGTGTCATAAGCATGGATATGTTGTTGAAAGTTACCTCTTTTGCGTAACTATCATCCTCTAGTTGTTTTATATCTTTATCAGATGTACTAAAGAGTTGGTATGACTCTGTTGCCAATAGAGAGCTGAGTAGTAGTGTCGTGATTAGTGCTATTTTTTTAATCTTGTACTCCTATTTTTGGTTTTAAATAACTTTAGAATTATAACCTAAAAACAAAAGAACAATACGCTATAATTATCTGAAAAAGTGGTTTAATTTGAAATATATAATCTTAATAACTATATCTATACTCTTTTTAGGGTGTGGAGGTAACTCCTCAAGTAGCTCTTTTCAATCCTATCTACATAATCTATTTTTAAGTGAATATTTTTGGGCAGAGAAGACACCAAAAACTGTTGATTATACTAAATATAGTACTCCTCAAGCTATGATAGATGACCTAAGGTATACACCCTCTGATAGGTGGAGTATGGTATTGACAAAAGAGGAAAATGATAATTTTCTTAATCAAAAATCTGGTGGTTTTGGATTTGCATATACTAGTGATGATGAGAAGGATAAAGTAGTTATCTACACAAGAATCGACTCACCTGCCGATAATGCTGGTCTGAAAAGAGGGGATGTTGTCTTAACCATAAATAACGAAAAGGCAACACTTGCTCGAATACAAAAAGCTAGTTCTAATGTAGGTGAAATCAGCTCATTTGAAATCTATAGAGCGAGTAGTGATGAGAATCTACAGATAGATATAGTCTCACAAGAGTACACATTTAGAGTAACGAAAGCTTCTACGGTGAGCAGTGAGAAAAATGAGTCTGTAGGGTATATGCTTTTTGACTCATTTACTGCAACGGCCACCACAGAGATTGACCAAGCATTTGATTTTTTTAAAGAGCAAAATATAGAAAAATTGATTATAGATTTGAGATATAACGGTGGTGGTTCTGTTGTGACAGCCTCTATACTACTCGATAAACTCATCAGAGATAGAGATGATGAGATACAGTTTAAGCTAGAGTGGAATAGCGATAAGCAAGATAAAAATCAAATAGGTCGATTTGAGACTGATGATAATTCCATAGATTTAGATACCATTATTTTCTTGACAACAGAAGGTAGTGCAAGTGCTAGTGAGATGGTTATAAACTCTCTTAAACCGTATTTGGGAGATAGAGTTGTAACTATTGGTTCCAAAACGCACGGTAAACCTGTTGGGATGGAGGGAAGAACTGATGGAACTTATATCTACTATCTTGTTAACTTTGTAATCTCAAACTCTGATGGATTCTATGACTATTTTGATGGTTTGGAGGTGACTGCTGGGTGTGAAGTTGAAGATGATTTAACTCATCAACGAGGAGATGGAGATGAGAAGATGTTGAAAAAAGCACTCTTTTATATTGATAATAATCATTGTTGAAAAATTCCTTTAGATATATAAGCCTAATTCTGCTAAAATTCCAAGATTATTATGTAAAAGGATTGTAGTGAACATTACAGCAACAAGAACTGATACAGCGAATGTATTGGTAACAGCAAAAATTGAGAATGTTGATATAGAAAAAAATCTAAATAAAATGGTTAGGGAACTTGCTAAAACAACAAATGTTGATGGTTTTAGAAAAGGTAAAGTGCCTTCATCAAAAATCAAACAGATGTATGGTGACAAACTTACTCAAGATGCAGAGAGCGAAGCAGTTCAGAATCTTATGGCAACAGCCAAAAAAGATTTGGATCTTAAATCTGAAGATATTATTGGTGAACCATCATTTAAAAAATATGAAAAAGTAGATGATGGAATTGATGTTGAGTTGACTATCTCACTTAAGCCGACGGTTGAAGCAGAGGGTTACAATGAGTTAGCTCCAAGCTACGACGAACCAACTGTTGAAGATGCTGAGATTGAAGAGAGACTGACAAAACTAATGGAGAACAATGCACCATTCAAAAAGCTAACAGATGAGAGAGCGTTGGAGAATGATGACCAAGCAAACTTTGATTTTCTTGGAAAAGTTGACGGTGAAGAGTTTGATGGTGGAAAAGCAGAAGGTTTTGAGCTTGTAATTGGTTCAGGTCAATTTATCCCAGGTTTTGAAGAGCAGATGGTTGGAATGAACAGTGGTGAGACAAAAGATGTAACTGTAACATTCCCAGAAGAGTACCAAGCAAAAGAGTTGGCTAGTAAAGAGGCTGTTTTCACAGTTACACTTCATGAGATTAAAGCAAGAGGCAGTGTTGAGCTTGACGAGGAGATGGTAAAAAAACTTATCCCTGGAGATGATACTGCGACTGCTGATAGTGTAAAAGCGAAGATTGAAGAGCAGATTAAATCTGAAAAAGTTGCAAAAATTTATAACGAAGAGCTTAAGCCAAAACTTATGGATGCACTTGTTGAAAAGTACAACTTTGACCTTCCACAAAATATCGTAGAGCAGGAGATTGATGCACAGATTAATCAGAAAGCACAATCTATGTCAGAAGATGAGTTGGCAGAATACAAAGATAACGATGAGAAGATTGAAGAGCTTAGAGACTCCGTAAGAGAGGATGCGACTAACTCTGTAAAAGCTACATTTATCGTTGATGCTTTGGCTAGAAAAGAGGGGATAGCGGTAAATGACCAAGAGGTATCTCAAACTATCTACTACGAGGCGATGATGAGTGGTCAAGACCCTCAACAGGTGATTGAGTATTATCAGAAAAACAATCTTCTTCCTGCTGTTAAAATGGGAATGATTGAGGACAAACTCTTCTCAAAAATAATGGGTTTGGATAAGTAATGAGCTATATCCCTTATGTAGTAGAGCAGACAGGTCGAGGTGAGAGAAGCTATGACATCTACTCTAGACTTCTAAAAGATAGAATTATTATGCTGAGTGGTGAGGTCAATGACCAAGTCGCATCAAGTATTGTTGCTCAACTTCTTTTCCTTGAAGCACAAGACCCTGACAAAGACATATATTTCTATATCAACTCTCCAGGTGGTGTCATTACCTCTGGGTTATCTATGTTTGATACCATGAACTATATCAAGCCTGATATTGTCACCATCTGCATCGGTCAAGCTGCATCTATGGGGGCTTTTTTGCTCTCATCTGGTACAAAAGGGAAAAGATACGCTTTACCAAATGCAAGAATTATGATTCACCAACCATCAGGTGGAGCCCAAGGTCAATCTACTGATATTCAGATTCAAGCTCAAGAGATTCAACGCCTAAAAGATGTCCTAAATGAGATAATGGCAGAGAATTGTGGCAAAACAGCAAAAGAGTTAGAAGTTGATACAGAGAGAGATAACTTTATGTCGGCACAAGAGGCTATGGATTATGGACTCATAGACAAAGTTTTAACCAAAAGTTTTAACTAAGGCTACAGATGATTCGAGAGATAGTTATCTACCCTGATAAGAGATTGAAGCTCATATCTGAAGAGGTTACAGAGTTTGGTGATGAGCTTCATGCTCTGATTGATGATATGTTTGAGACTATGATTTCAAAAAGAGGTGTAGGCTTAGCAGCTATACAGATAGGCGTAGATAAAAGAGTTCTCATTATTAACCTTCCAGAAGAGGATGATGATGAGATACAACTCAAAGAGAATACGCTAGAGATTATTAATCCTGTTTTTGTTAAAAAAGAGGGTTCGTGTAGACATCAAGAGGGTTGTTTGAGTATACCTGGTGTCTATGAAGATATTGAACGAGCTGAACAAATTGTCATAGAGTATTATAATCGTCATGGTGAAAAACAGACTATAGAAAATAGTGATTTTCTAGCTGTTGCAATACAGCATGAGATTGACCACCTTGATGGCAAAGTTTTCATTGAAAAACTCTCAT
>NZ_JAACKB010000303.1 GCF_010892395.1 Sulfurovum sp. bin170 | reverse complement strand
ATATACGGAACCGATGGCTTCAGCCTCGCTAATTCATTGGCATTGGGCTAAAGCCGTCGGTTCCTACTCTACTATCTTAGAGACAGGAATCTCCACAATAGATTTAGCCCCATGCTCTTTGAGTTTTGGGATAATATATCGAACCTCTTTTTTGTCCATCACAGCCACTATATCAACCCAGTCACCAGAAGCTAGAGTTGAGACTGTTGGGTTATCACTTGGAAGTATCTCCAATATAGCATCTAACTCGCTTTTAGGAGCATTTAACATCAAGCAAGTTTTTGGAACAGCATTTATGACTGATTGGAGCATCATAACGATTCTATCCATTTTTGCTCGTTTTTCAGGGTCTGCATATGCTTTTTTGTTTGCTATAAACCGTGTAGTGGTCTCTAGTACAGTATCTATGATTTTTAAATCATTTGCTCTTAGTGATGAGCCAGTCTCTGTTATCTCTACGATAGCATCGGCAAGATTGGGTACTTTCACCTCTGTGGTTCCCCAACTAAACTCTACATTGGCACTGACTCCATGAGACGCTAGATAATCTTTTGTTAGATTTACAACCTCTGTAGCGATAGTTTTACCCTCTAAGTCTTTTACACTCTTGTATGGTGACCCCTCTTTGACAGCTAGAACCCACCTGATAGGTCTAAAACTCTGTTTTGCATAAGTTAGCTCTGCCACCTCTATCACATCAGCACGATTCTCTTTTATCCAGTCCAGTCCTGTAAGTCCACAGTCTATCTGCTCACCCTCAACATATCTAGCCATCTCTTGAGCTCGTATAAGCATACACTCTAGTTCAGGGTCATCAATTGATGGATAGTAGTTTCTCTCTCTTACTTTTATATCATAACCAGCCTCTTTGAAGATTTTGATTGTAGACTCTTGGAGACTCCCTTTTGGGATTCCTAGTTTTAGTACCATATCATATTCCTTTTTTAAAAAGAGAATTATATAGTAAAAGAGTTAATTTTATCTAAACCTAGAACGCTTTCCTCCAAATTTGAATGTGCATATTAGACCAATAGCGTTACCATTGGCTGTTTTACTGTTATCTCTTTTGAGTTCATAATCTATAAATGTTGCTCTAAGTCCAAGTGCAAAAGCATCAATAGGCTCATATTGAATCTGCATGATTCCCCCTAAAGCACTCTTGAACTCATCTTTTATATCATCATCATAGTTATAGTTTCTAAAACTACCATCTAGCTCTGGATTGATATGATAGGTTAGTCCACCACCAAATTTCCAACCTGGAATCTTGATAAATCCTAAAGCAGAGAGAGGAATCATACTCCAAGTGATGCTACCGTTGTCTGCACTATCACTATCAAACTTATAACCTGCAAGAAACTGAACTTCTAATACACCCAGTGGGTCTTCTATCGCCATACCTAGCTCAAATCTAAAACCATCACCTGCCTTTATGGTGTAGTCACTCTCATAATCATGGTCGATAGTGATAAGCTCATCTCCACCACTCTCGAAGCCGATTTGGATAATTGGTTTTGGATTAGCATGAGATAGGGTCAAGAGTAGTGGTAAAATCAAAAGAGTTTTTTTTAGCATGATGAAGTCCTTTTTGTTTAATTATATCTAAAGTATTGTTAACACTAGACTTCTTTAGAATCGCACTATTTCATAACTACTTCACCATATACGCTGTCAATATCCGACCATTACGCAAAATCATCCCTGCATGTTCTATCACATCAAAGACATCTTTTTGACTCCACCCCATTTTATATAGTTGTTCAAAATTATTTTGTGTTACTTTTTTACTCTCATAAATAGCTTTTATAGCATGAATTGCAAGGGCTTTATGTTTATCATCAAATGGTACATCAGCAATATCAGCTATAGCCCTGTCTAGTTGCTCTTGTGTATACTCTTTAGCAAGTAGAAACTTTGTGTTCCACATCTTACAGTAAGCATAATCCTCTCTGAATGCAATATTGAGACGAATAAATCCAAATAGGTCAGGATTGATATTGGGATGTTTAACCACACGCATCACTGTCTTTAGAAAATCCTCTAAGTAGTCAGCTTCGATACTTCCTAAAAATTTCATCTGTGGTGGCACATCTCCATAGAGAATTTTTACTCTTCTAAATATCTTATCCAAACGCTCTTTTTGTGCTTTGTTTTCTTGTGTCATAAACATACTTTATCCTTTTATAGTAGATTGGTCGGTCTAGTATATTGTTTGTAAGCTTTTGGGATGCTGAATAGAAGAGGAAGCGATTTACTTCAAAAACTCACGAACCTCATCTTCGGTAATGTGCAAAAGGGTTGCTATCTTTTTAGCATCATACCCCACGGAGTAAAAAGCTTTGACAGAGAGTTTCAAAGTCTCATATTTTCCTTTTTCTATTCCCTCTTTAATACCCTCTTGAAGCCCTTTCTTCAAACCTCTATTAAACGATGGCATTTTTTCAATATCGACAGATAACATCTCTTCTCCTTTCTCTACATAATCTTCTAACGCTCTATTGGTTGAGTATATTTCAACTTTTTTGAGGTAAGTTCTAAAACTCATCTCATCCTCAGAGAGTTCTAATAACTTTTTCAAAATGGTATTGACTACCTCTTGTTTGTCTTTGCCCTCAAAGTCACAAAGTATGGCTAAAACCACGGCTGAGGGGTCATTGCTTTGCAGAAATGATTCACAAGGTATATCTCTTATCTCTATCAATACCTCAGCCATGAGACTCTAATCAATAATCTTATTCAGAAAAAAAGTTATCTATCTCTGTTATTAAATGATTTAAACTAGGAATTTTATCTTTTACATCAAAGTATAAATTTTCATAATCAAGACTATTAATAGTTTTTAATACACTCTTTTCCTTTTTACTCCAATGTCTTTTGACTAAGAAATAAATTTCATCTAGTTGTTGAGCTGGATGTTGGATTTCTTTTTCAAAATTTTCAATTTTTTCTAAGTCTATTATATTCTCTTTTATATTATCAAGAGTTAATCT
>NZ_JAACKB010000302.1 GCF_010892395.1 Sulfurovum sp. bin170 | reverse complement strand
AGGTCTATCGAAAACCAAAAGTGGTAATTTTTAGCACAGGTGAAGAGCTAAAGGCTCACTATGAGAAGATAGAGACACATCAGCTCTACAACTCAAATGCTCCTATGTTTTATGCTCGTGCCAAAGAGCTTGGTTGTGATGTCTCCTATATCTCTAGTTCAGGAGATACAATTGAGGAGCTCAAATCATCTATCAAAGAGGCGATGGATGCAGACCTTATTTTGACTTCTGGTGGAGTTTCTGTAGGAGATAAAGATTTTACTATCCAAGCCTTTGAGGAACTTGGGATGAAGACACTTTTCTCTAAAGTCAATATCAAACCAGGGAAACCTACAACCTTTGGAAAATTGGGGAAATGTTTTGTTATCAATTTGCCAGGGAATCCCCTCGCCGCGATGGTAAATTTTGAGATGTTTGTAAAACCTGCGATACTGAAACTATCAGGAACCAAAAGCTTCTACCATCCACTCATCACAACCAAAATGAGAGATAATCATAAAGTTAAATCAGGTAAATACACGGTTATTTTAGGAGAATGGGATGGAGACTCTTTTGCTCCAATATCAAATCAAAAACCAGGAATGGTCTCTCCAATAGAAAAAGCTGACGGAATGATAGTCACACGACCAGAAGTTAACAGTTTAGAAAAAAACCAAGAGATTAAGATGATACCAATAAAAATCGATTTACAGAGTGATAAAAAGAGAAATTTTTTTATTGCGTAGGGGTATGTAGGGGTAGAGCGATGTCTCTACCCTAATAAAACGGCAATGCCAATGAAACAGTGGGCAGAAATGCATCCACCCTACAAAAATTTATTTACCAACCTGAGCAGCAAAAGCCTCAATCTTAGCGTCATCATAAGATGCAACTTGACCTTTCATAAGAGTTTTCATATTACCACCATATGAACCATCTTTATACCCTTTAAGAGCAGTAATAATATCAGCTTTTGTCATATCTTTAACAATTTTAGATACATTCATAGCTTTCTTCTCAAACTCTGCACCATGACACGCTTGACAAGCTTTTGTATCAATAGTAGCTCCTGCAACAGCCTCTTTTACTTCTGTTGCTTTCTCTACAACAGCATCTTTAGCCTCTTTTGCAACTTCAGCAGTTTTTTCTACAGCTTTAGTAGCAACCTCTTTTGTAGCTTCAACAGCACTACTTGCTACCTCTGTTGCTTTCTCTATAACTGTCTTCTCTGCAACAGGTGCTGTTGCATCTTTTGCTACCTCTTTAGTCTCATCACCACATCCTACAAGTAGCAGTGATGCTACCACTACAGATAATACTGTTAATCTTTTCATAATCATCCTTATTTTTTGAAATTATACTAAAATAATCTAAAAATTGATTAGCATCAATTTTCTTTATATTTTCTTGGGATTAACCATAATCTTTTTTTCCAAAAGTTTAATCCAAAGCTCCCTGTCACTCCACTCTTTTTGAGTTTGTTCAGAAAAAATAATATCTACTAAATCTATTCTACCCATCAACTCACTATAAGCATCCTCTCTAAACCCTTGTGCATAACCTGTCTCTGTCTCATGCACAATAACACTATGAATCGTAACTTCCCTCTCACCATTTATCATCCCTGTACAAGCCAAAACCCGTTCAACTAAAAGAAATATCACACGGGAAAACTGTTCAGCAGATGGACTAACAGGCAGTTCTATCCAACGAGCCGAATATCTTTTCATATCTCTAATATACTCTGCATCATCTTCTCTCCAAAGTGTAATAGAGTGGTCAAACGACTCAATAAGCTCTTTGATATATCGTTTCATCAACCCAAAATCATAAACCATCTGCCCATGGTCAAGATAGTTTGACTCTAAAAGCACCTCGACTCTATAAGAGTGTCCATGTATATTTTCACTACACCTCTGTGTAGAACAGTTACGAACGATGTGAGCATTTTCAAATTTAAATAGTTTTCTTATTATCATTTTGTGGATTATATAGATATAACCTTAATTTAGCTATATTACAAAAACAAATCAAAAATAGGGAAAAAAATGATTGACATTAACACCACAGTAGAACCATTCACACTAAACGACCAATTTGGAGTAGAGCATAACATCCAAATACGACCAAAAATACTAATCTGTAGTTTTGGAAAAAGCACAGGAAAACTAATAAGTCGCTATTTCGATGCACAAGATAAAGATTATATTAGGAAACATGATATTGAACTAATGGCTGATGTGAGCGGGGTTCCATCACTTCTACGAAAAACTATTATTGTGCCAAAGATGAAAAAGTATAGTTTTGATATACTACTATCTGATGACAAAAATTTTAGCAAACAGTTTCCAGCAAAAGAGGATAGTTTAACCATTTTGAAACTAGAAAATGGAGTAGTCAAAGAGATTATCTTCGCATCAGATGAGGATGAACTAAAAGACGCAATCGAGGGGTAATTAAACCCCCTGCGTCGTATCAAATACTCGAATATGTAACCTATCACTATAGTTAAACCCATGTCTCATACAAAACTCAAAAACAGCTCGGTCATTATGCCAAATATTCGCTCGGCTCTCACCCACAGGCATACAGTAGATATTGGGATTTTTAAATACTTTTGTTATCTCATTTATCTCATCAAAAGCCGTTGTCTCTACCAACTTTTTGTCAATAGTAAATTTGAAAAAGCTATCATATGAGTAATTCACTATATTCGCAATGGCTTGTGGCTTAATCCGTTTAGATTTTAGCTCACCAGAATTCGCCAACTTTATAGACAAAGCAAAAATAGTCTCTCTGTAAACAGGATAAGCCTCAAAATCAATCTCCACCGTACCATTGGTCTCAAAAGTAACTCTCATCCCCTGCTCCACAAGCCAAGAGACCACAGCATAAAAAGCTTCATCTTTATAATACAAAAGAGGCTCACCCCCAGTAATCACCATTTGAGGCAAATACCCTATCTTCTTAAACTCCTCATCCAAATGAGCTATCAAAACAGAAGCATCCTCCACCTTCTCCCAAGAAGAGCTAAAATGACCATCTACAGCAAAATAGGTATCACACCCCATCTGAGAAACCCCATTCACATCATAACTCGCCCCAAACCCTGGGCAACTCAAATTACATCCACCTGTTCTTAAAAAGTATGAGGGGATTCCTGCGTATTTACCTTCTCCTTGGATGGAGAAGAACTGTTCGGTTAGGTAGAACATTTTAGTTTTTACTATTCAAATAAATATTTATATCTGTCATTAAATTAGAATCAGTTTCAAATATTTTTATTAGTTCTAAAGTTTGAGCAATAAACTCTTTCTCTACATCTTCCTTGAACATAATATATTTAGCCAAATCATCGCTACCTTCGATATT
>NZ_JAACKB010000301.1 GCF_010892395.1 Sulfurovum sp. bin170 | reverse complement strand
CAATGTTTACCATAACTATATGCTCTTATTTCCCAAATTAAATAAGGTAATATAAATAATAATGCTGAATAAAAACTTTTACTTCTAAAAAGAATTTTTTCAAAAACTATTTTACCTATAGTTGTTTTTTTAAATTCAAAAATAGCATTATTTAGTATTAAAAATTTTGCTTTTAATTTATCCCTGTCAAGTTTTAAATTCATATACCACCCTCAAACTCAGCCTCAATCTCTTCAATACTAGGCAAACTTGACTTAAACTCTTTAGGCAATTTACTCACAAGCTGATACTCACTCACACCTATAGGATTGTCTATCTTGTTTAGAGCATACTCCACAACCATATTGTTTTTGGATTTACAGATAAGTATCCCCAGAGTTGGGTTATCATTCGATTCTCTTAGCTCCCCATCTATAGCCGATACATAAAAATTTAACTGCCCTGCAAATTCAGGTTTGAACTTTACTGTTTTTAGTTCTACCACGATATAACATTTGAGTTTGACATGATAAAAAAGCAAATCTATCCTAAACTCATCACCTCCAACCATCAGTTTATATTGTCTTCCCACAAAAGCAAATCCACTACCAAGCTCCAATAGAAAATTTGTTATCTGCTCCATGAGTGCATCCTCTAACTCTTTTTCGTTATGCTTTTGTGTAAGCATTAAGAAATCAAAACTATAAGGGTCTTTTAGTACAGCTTTAGCTAAATCAGATTGAGGTGAGGGAAGTTTATGGTCAAAGTTATTGATGGCTTTTCCATCTCTTTGATAGAAATTACTCTCTATCTGATGGAGTAAAACAGCTCTTGACCAACCATTTTGAAGAGTTTTTTGTGTGTAAAATAGTGCTTCATCTTTGCTTTTAACTTTTGTTATTATCTCTCGATTGTGTCCCCAAGGGATTTTGAAAATTTCTCCCACAACTTGTGGGAGATTCTCTTGACTATAAAAGAGATACCATTTTTTCATATATAAAAGATTTGTTTTTGAAAACCCTTTCATATCAGGGAACTCTTTTTTTAAATCTCTACTAATCTGCCCTATCAATCCATCACCCCAAGAGGACTCTTTCTGTTTTACTATAATCATTTGAGCTATCTCCCAATAGAGTTTGAGAAGCTCCTCATTAACCTTTATAGAAGCTTTAATTTGAGAGGTTTGAATTTTTGATTTTAACTCTTTTATAAATGCTTTGTATGTTGAAGTTTCTATCTTCATAATCTTAGCCCTTTCCCAAGCAAAAACCCACCCCCAAACGAGTTCTTCTCCCCAAGCCCACAAGCCAAAGCCACAAATGCTAACTTCTGCGAAACCTCATCCTCATTAGGAACAATTCGAAACTTATTACCAAAAAACTTAAAAGCTTTTCCATTTTTAATAGTCTGTATGGTTTGAGGAACACGATTCTTGACCTCCAAGAGTTGTATAAAGTTCTGTTCACCCTTTATAGATTCAGCATAAAACTCTTGGTATTTTTTCTCTAAATTATCATGAAGCTGTTTTTGTAGTTTGAGTATGTCTCCATCTCGCTCTATTGTCCAAAAAATTCTATTCTCTAGCGATACAATAACAGGTGTAGCACTATAAAGTTCAGAGATAAAAAACTGCTTTACCATTTTTTTGTGAGCCTCGACAACTAAAAAGTTTGGATTATTTATATTTTGTCGAAGTGTTGTAGATAAATCATCTATAAATTTCTCATCAAGTGAACGAAGTGTAAATTGATAACTATTACCTTTTTTATAGATTCTCTCTTTCTCTATGGGATAAAAATTACCAAAACTATAAAACTTAAACCCTTTTTGGTTGTGTAGTTGTTTAAGCCCCTCTATCTGTGCCATAGAGAAACTAATGTATTTGGATATGGTCTCAAAACTCTCTTTGAATCCGATGTCCTTTTTTATGTATGCTATGCATATAAGTTCAAAATATTTCAAGTTTTTCCTTTTTTTGAAATCTTAACCATTATTATAGCACAACCAAATCATTATCTTTAGGTTGATAAAACTTCACGAATCATCCATAAACCAACTACTTATTTAATCACAGCCCCAATAGTAAGTAGCTTACAACTATTTTCCAATATAGCAACTTTTTTGACCATCTCTGTCAAATCTCTATCATAAGAGATAAGCCCAAACCCTTTTATAAGCAGAAGATGGTCACTACTCTTTTTAAAAAAACTCGTTATCTCATAGGCCGCTCTTTTATGCCAATCTGAAAAATCTTTTGGGTCATATATCACTACTTTATCTAGTATCTGATGACCATAGTAGTCCTCTGGCACGACCTCTTTGTGTGATAGTGAGTAGGCAGTAGCATAGGGTGGCATGGTATAGGATATATATTTTGCAGAGGGGAGTAGTCTGTAGATTTTCTCATGTATTCTAACATCAGCAGATGCCTCATTCCAACGATAATCTTTTGGCTTTGAGTAGTTCAGATTTATAAAACAGCTCTCTCCGACATCATCTAGTATGGTCTCCTTTTTATTAATAATAAAAGAGTTGACAGCTGTTTTTGCTGATATGGAGCCATGAAAAACACCAAAAAAGTTTTTTTGAAACATAGAGTGAGAGATATGTTTTATCTGCTCAATAAGATATGAATCCATAAATTACCTCTGCTTATTGTTAATTTTGCTATTATACCGTTTTAGTGAATAATTATAAAGGTGATAGATAATGAATACTCCACATATTCCTGTACTTCTTGATGAGGTATTAGATGGATTTTCAAATATAAAATCAGGGTATTTTGTAGATTGTACTTTAGGCTACGCAGGTCACTCAGAGGCTATGTTAAAAAGATATTCCCAGATAGAGCATATAGGTATAGATAGAGATGATGAGGCTTTGGATTTTTCAAAAGATAGGTTAAGTGGTTTTGTAGATAGAAGTAAGCTATACAGAGGAACTTTTGCAACAACTTTTCCAAAGCTAAAAGAGAGTCCCCTAGTTGCTGTTTTAGCAGATTTTGGGGTCTCATCTCTGCAACTAGACAAGAAGCAGAGAGGTTTTAGTTTTGAGAGTGAAAATCTTGATATGCGAATGGACCCTAGTGCAGAATTGAGTGCTTATGAAGTTGTTAACCACTATGACCAAGAGAGATTGGAGTATATACTAAACCATTATGGAGAGGTTCGCTCCTATCGAAAAGTTGCAGGTGCAATTGTCGAGGCACGGAGCAAAAAAACTATAGAGAGTGCAAAAGAGCTATCGGATATTGTCTGTTCGGTTATCCCTAGAGGTGGTAAAATTCATCCAGCAACTTTGACATTTCAAGGCATCCGTATAGAGGTTAACAACGAGCTTGGTGAGATAGAGGGGCTATTGGATATTTTGGAGACAAAGGCTAAAGCAGGGGAACTCAAAGGAGCTATTGTCTCTCTTATTACCTTTCATTCACTAGAAGATAGGTTGGTTAAAAACCGATATAAAAAATGGGTTACTGCTTGTATATGTGATAGCCATGCGATGAGATGCACCTGTAGTAAAAACCATGATTTAGGCAAGATGTTAAAAAGAAAACCTACTGTAGCCTCAAAAGAGGAGCTAAAAATCAATGCTCGTTCGAGGTCAGCAAAGCTAAGAACATTTATATTTAAAGGATAAGATATGGCAGAAAAAGTAAAAAAAATGCGAAATGGGCTAAGAGTCAAAACGGAGAATGGGGTTACTGTTAGTATGATACTGATAACTCTCTTCTCGGTCTCATTAGTACTACTTATGACTCTGCCAAATATCTATCTGGATAATCAAATCTATTATGAGAGTCGAGAGATAGCCCACCATCAGCATATCGTTAAGACGCTTAGAGAGGAGCAGACGATTATCAAGAGGAAGTTGGAGGCTGTTAAATATAGAGAGAATGTGGTGAGTCAAGAGGTGGAGTAATAGGAAAAAATGATTAAAAGACCAAAATTTATATCTAAACCTCTTTCGATGTATCATCCCAAGTTATTACATCTCGCCATCATGTTAAAAGTTTGGAATAAAAAGTTAGATATGCTTTTTGATGGGTATCGTTATGCTACGACAAGAGAGCTTGAACCTTTTTCTTATAGAATCAAAAAACATAAAAGTCTGCTGTTGAGAAAATTGGGCAGTTGTGATATGTATCTGCAACACAATAAAGTAAAAAATCTTCAAATAGTAGTAGCCTCTTTAAATGGTACTGTTATTCAACCAGATGAGGTCTTTTCCTATTTTAAACTTCTTGGAAAGCCCACAAAAAAAAGAGGGTTCAAAGAGGGAATACAACTCTCAAATGGAGAAGCGATAAAAGCCACAGCAGGAGGCATTTGCCAATCCTCTAATCTTATCTATTGGTTGGCACTACACACCCCACTAGAGATAATAGAACGACACCATCACAGCTTTGACCCCTTCCCTGACGAGGGGCGTGTGTTGCCTTTTGCCAGTGGGGCAACCGTGATGTACAACTATCTCGATTTGCGATTAAGAAATTCCACAAAATATCCGATACAACTTCTACTTCATATTGATGATACTTTTTTGTATGGAGAGTTTAGAATCAACAATGAACTAAAACAGAGCTACAGAGTGGTCGAGGAGAATCATTTTTTTGAAAAGGTAGGGGATACCTATTTTAGAAGTAATAAACTTTATAGAAAAATTATTGATAAGAGAACAGGAAAGAGTATAAAAAAAGAGTTTATTGTTAGAAATTATAGTGAAGTTATGTATCCACCAAACGAAGAGAGATTGAATGCAGAGTTTAGTGGGGTGAGTAGTTATAAAAGATGACACTGCCTAGCTTATTCATAATTTAAATTAAACAGTGAATCCGAGTAGAAAGTATTGGCTAGATACCATCAACATAGAGCCAACAACCATCCACCCTCAAAAACCGACTCCTCTCCACCATATCACCAGAACCTAGTCTAGCTCTAAAAGTAACAAAAGCCTCACGCTCTCTATCCACAAACTCCATAATCTCCAAACCCAAAAAGTCACTATGTTGACAAAAAGAGTCTATACTCTGCTTATCATCACTATAGTCAGGATTATCAGGGTGTGTAGTCTTGATAATATAGGAGCTATCACCAACAGCATACGCACTATAGCGAGATTTCATCAGAAGCAGAGCTGTTTTTGGCTTTGTACCTTTGTGGTAGATGGCACAGCATTTTTTATATTTCTTGTGGCTACCACATGGACATGGGGCGTTTGGGCTTGTTTTTTTCATGGGGGGATTATAGCGAATAAATCTAATTTATGATGAGCTATCTTTAGATATTAAGATTTTAGTCTATAAACCAATGATATAATAAAATCAAAAAGGAGTCACCATGAACTTAGCTATAAACATACCTGATAATATATTTTTCGGTATCAATGAAACAGAACAGAGTCTAACCCAACTTCTAAAAGAGAAACTAGCACTAGAACTTTATAAATCCCATCAAATCTCTTTGACCCAAGGTGCAGAGATACTCTCTATGGATAGACTTGATTTATGTGGAGCCATATAGAAATATCAATGAGAAATAGAAGTTTTTTTATTTCCTATTTGGATATAATTCTAAAAGATATAAAAGGTTTATTTTGAAAAAATATGAAATCTTAAAGAAAATAAAAGAT
>NZ_JAACKB010000048.1 GCF_010892395.1 Sulfurovum sp. bin170 | reverse complement strand
CAACTGATATGGCATTATCTTGGGCTTGTACAGGTCCTATGCTTAGAGCTTCTGGTGTAGCTTGGGATATTCGTAAAGAAGAGCCGTATGAGTTATATGATGAAGTAGAATTCAATGTACCTTGGTCAGATAAAGGTGATAACTTTGCTCGTTATCGTGTATATATGGAAGAGATGAGAGAATCAGCTAAGATCCTTTATCAAACAATAGATATGTATGCAGAGTGTGTTAAGAATGGAGAGACTGAGTTAATGGCTCATGCTCCAAAATATATATCAGCTCCAAAGCTTGATATTATGACTCAAAATTACTCTTTGATGCAACATTTTGTTCTTGTAACTCAGGGTATGAGACCTCCTGTTGGAGAAGTTTATGTGGCAACAGAATCACCAAAAGGTGAGTTAGGTTATTTTATCAACTCTCAAGGTGGACCATATCCATATAGACTAAAACTTCGTGCTCCATCTTTTTGGCATACAGGTATTTTAACTGACCTATTGCCAGGTCATTATATTCCAGATGTAGTTTCTATTATTGGTACAACAAATATAGTATTTGGAGAGGTGGATCGCTAATGAAAAGATATGATTTAAGACATTTAAAAGCAGAATTTGAACCTAGAATGAAAGAACTTTTAGGAACTCATACGGATGGTGAAGTAGCAATCTTTTTATTTGAAATTGGTGATTTTACACCAATTCAAAAATCTGCAGATTTAGTAAAAGAGTGTGGTTATGAGTTGATGAACTCTTTAAAGTTTAACGAAGTCGATTGGACTATCGTAGCAAAAAAAGGTTAGGGATTTAATTTGAGTAAAGTATATTTTTCTACTTGGAATGGAGAGTCAATAAATAATATTGGTAAACCAGAAGATGAGTGGGAAGAATCAGCATATAATCTACCAGCAACATACGATGATCATCGTGATTCTAAAGCTTTTATTGGCTGGGATGGTGTTGCACTTTTTAATGAAGATGTAGATGTTATCCGTTTAGCGATGGAGTATGCAGCGCAATATCAAGAGTATTCTGAGGCTTGTGGAAGATGTGCACCTGGTAGATGGGGTGGACGAATTTTATATGACCAACTAGATAAGATTGCTCGTGGAGAAGGCTCAGTTGCTGATATGGATCACTTAAAAGAGATTGGCAAATCGATGCAAATCACTTCTAAGTGTGAAATTGGTAAAACTGTTCCAAATCCGATAATTGACTTGATGACTCACTTTGAAGATGTGTTTATGGATTGTATTGACAATCAAAAACCATCCAAACATTATAATGAAGAAGTTGGCTATATTGCTAAAATTACTGCACCTTGTACTGATATGTGTCCTGCACATGTTGATATTCCAGGATATATAGAGGGTGTTAGAGATTTAAGGTTTAACGAATCTCTTCAAGCAACAAGACAAACTATGCCTCTTGCTCATGTTTGTGGTCGTGTTTGTCCACACCCATGTGAAGATGCATGTCGAAGAACAAATCTTGATGAGCCTATATCTATTATGGAACTTAAAAGATTAGGTGCTGATTATGAAACTGATCATGGTTTTGGCTTTTTTCATCCAATGAAGAAAAAGAAACCAAATGGTAAAAAAGTTGCAATTATCGGTGCAGGTCCTGCCGGCTTAACTACAGCTTATTATCTTGCTGCTGAGGGCGTTGAATGTGATGTTTATGAAGAACTTCCTGTCCTTGGTGGTGAAGTTGCTGTTGGTGTACCTGAATATAGAATGCCAATAGACAAATACAATCAAGATATCGAATGTGTTAGAGATATGGGTGTTAATTTTATTACTAACTCTCGTATTGGTGCTGATGATATGAGAAGATTTGAAGAAGAGTACGACACTACAATGATTGCAACTGGTACTCGTATAAGTAAAAAAGTTCGTTGTGCTAATGAGAGACCTGAAGTTGAGGGTTATTGGTCAGCTATTGAGATGCTTGATCAAATCAATCTTTGGGATAAATATGGTATTGGCGAAGCGGTAGATTTAACTGGAAAAATAGTTGTTTGTGTTGGTGGTGGATTTACATCTATGGATGTTGTTCGTTGTGCAATTAGAGCAAATGCTAAAAAAGTTTATATGATTTATCGTCGTGATGAAAAGACTATAATTAGAAATACGACCTATGAAGAGTACCATGAAGCTGTAGAAGAGGGTGTTGAATTTTTATTTCACTCAGCAGTTAATGAGATGAGAGATGAGAATGATGTTTTAAAATCACTTTTCATAGATAAGTTTGAACTTGTTCCAGATCCAGATGGTGGTAGAGCTCAGTTAGTTAAAATTGATGGAGAGTCTTATAGTATTGAGACAGATTTTTTAATTCCTGCCGTTTCTCAATCAGCGGATCTTGACCTACTTCCT
>NZ_JAACKB010000300.1 GCF_010892395.1 Sulfurovum sp. bin170 | reverse complement strand
GTTCATCCAGCACCATCGGTAAAAGAGGCGACGCTGGTTGATTGGTTGATTCACAGGGGTATCTCTCTCTCTACTATCTCAGGTGAAGAGCGACATGGGATTGTGCATAGGATTGACAAAGAGACTACGGGTGCTTTGGTTATAGCAAAGACCAATGAGGCTCATCAGAAGCTAAGTGAGCAGTTGCAAGATAAGAGCATGGGGAGATACTATCTGGCACTTATTGACTATCCACTAAAACAGAGTGGTATAGTTGAGCGACCAATTGGTAGAAACCGTAATAATCGCCTAAAGATGGATGTAGTCACCGATGGAAAAGAGGCGAAGTCGGCATTTTATAAATTGGCAGAAAGTGACACAAATGTGGAGTTGATAGCTGTAAAACTCTTTACAGGGCGTACTCATCAGATTCGTGTCCATCTTAACAGTTTAGGACGGCATATATTGGGAGATGTTTTATATGGTTTTAAGAGCAAAAAAGATACAATAAATAGAGTTCTATTACATGCGTATAAACTCTATCTGATACATCCTATTACAGGTAAGAGGATGGAGTTTGTAGCACCCCTTTTTCCCGATATGCGAGATTTTATCTATCGGCAATTTAATCAAGGAGAGATTGATGAGAAAATTAACCCTGCTGTCATTGACAGTTATTTCAGTACTGTTACTGACAGGATGTAGTACAAAAGATTTGGTTAGCCATAAGTTAGACCTTAAACTACCTAAGCTTAACAGTGTAAAAGCTATCGCTAGTAGTACCTCTGTAGGTTTTGAGTGGAAGCCTCTAAAAGGTTTAGATGGTATCAATATCTATCGAACGGAAGCAAATAAGTATAAAGAGAGTGCAACTAAACAGCTTATTAAAGTTGCAACGGTATCTAGCCCTTTTGCTACACATTTTGTAGATAGTGGATTGAAGCAGAATAGTGCATATACCTATACATTTACAACCATCAAAGGTGGGTATGAGTCTGCTCATGGAAAGGTAATTGATATTAAGACTGACCCAGCACTGCCAGAGGTTAGTTTTTTTCAGGGTGTTCAAAAAGCTAAAACCATTATTAAACTAATCTGGCGACCACACCCTGACAAGCGAGTGAAGATGTATAAGATTGAGAAGAGTCTAAATGGTGAAAACTGGAAATGGGTTAAGAGTATTCATAGTCGTATAATGGTTGAGTATATAGATTCTTATGTTATATCTGGTAGTAAACATCAGTATAGGATTATAGCTGTAGGTTTTGATGATAGTTACTCTAAGCCAAGTAAAGTTGTTACCATTATAGCCAGATAAGGGGTTCTATGCCACATATTACAGTTAAACCATTTGATACCTCTATACTAAAAGAGGGGGATTACTCTCAAACTAAAATAGTCTTCAGATCCCAAGATTTGTACTCTTTGGATGAGATGATTGGTGTAGAGGTTGATGAGACGAAGTTTCTTTTGCATATTAAAAAGTCCAAAGAGAGTTGGCTTTTGAAATATGATAAGGTCACTCGACCACTAAAGGTAAATTTAGTTAAACAGGCTATTGGTGATATATCTAAAGATTTAGAGATTATCAACTCAAATATCACCATACACAAGAGCAAAGTAGCTTTGGGAAATAGTTATGAGAAGAGGATAGAGGATTTTGTAGATATTGAGTTTCCATTAGAGATCTTGCAAAACTCTTTGGAGTCGGAGACTTTAGTCCCGAATATAACGAGGCTAAAGCCATCGGTTCCTAGTTTTGCAAGAGATCTATTTGAATCTGTATCTATAGAGGTTGGATTTGGTTCAGGAAAACATCTACTCTATCAAGCAGAGAAGAACCCTGATAGACTCTTTATCGGTATAGAGATACATACACCCTCTGCACAACAGGTTCTAAGACAGATTGAACTAAAAGGGATAGAGAATATATGGGTTGTTAATTATGACGCGAGGCTTCTTTTGGAGATGATACCTTCAAACCTTTGTCATAAGATATTTGTACATTTTCCTGTTCCTTGGGATAAGAAACCCCATAGACGAGTAATATCTTCCTCTTTTTTAGAAGAGTCGATGCGGGTTTTGGAAAAAGGAGGAAAGCTAGAGCTTAGAACTGATAGTTATAAGTACTTTTGGTATGCACTGGATACATTCCTTGGTGAAAATGTAGCTCAATCTGCTCTTGAGGTACGGAAAAATGCCTCTTTGGAGGTTACTAGTAAATATGAAGCTAGATGGATAAGGCAAGAGAAAGATATCTATGATGTTTTTGTTAAGTCAGAGCATCAATCCGAAGAGAGAGTCTTAGATTTTAATTTTAATTTTGATGAAATTTTCTATAAAGATAAATTAATAGAGAGAATTTCTAAGAAACCTATACTCTATGATGGATATTTCATACACTTTGAACGGATATATAGAGTAAGTGAAAGTGCAATTTTGTTAAAATTGGCATTTGGGAGCTTTGATAGACCTGAACATAAATATATATGGATAGATGATTCTATCTGTTACTACTTTGGGAGTATTCCAGTAAAAACATTAACAAATTATAAAACACATTTGAAAATTAAGGAGCAGTTGAGTGTCTAATATAATATCAGCACAAAATCTAACCCTCTCTTATGATAGAGAGTATGAGATTATCAAAAATGCAACATTCTCTGTCAAAAAGGGGGATTTTGTCTTTATCACGGGACCCAGTGGTTCTGGTAAATCTACACTACTAAAAGCACTCTATGGCAATATAAAACCACACTCAGGTACACTTCTGATGGGTGGATTGGATATGAGCAGGATACAGAAATCTAAACTTCAAGAGTTGAGAACCCATTTGGGTATAGTCTTTCAAGATTATAAATTGATAAATGAGTGGACGGTTGAGAGAAATGTGGTGCTTCCACTATGGATAGCAGGTTACTCAAACGAGATTCAAGAGACACAGGCAAAGAGACTTCTGCACCATGTCAAACTAAGTGGTAAAGAGCAGAAGTACCCTATGGAGCTTTCAGGTGGTGAGCAACAGAGAGTGGGGGTGGCTAGAGCATTGGCAAAAAACCCATTTTTGATACTAGCAGATGAGCCAACAGGAAACTTGGATGACTACTCATCTAATGTTATTTGGGATTTGCTAGAGAATGCCTGTCAACAGCTTGAT
>NZ_JAACKB010000299.1 GCF_010892395.1 Sulfurovum sp. bin170 | reverse complement strand
TTCAAGCTTCGTATAAAGAAAAAGAGAGAGATACATTGGAACAATAGTCCAAATCATAATATACCCATAATCAACAAAACCATCATCTAAAATATAAAAATAACTAGCATGAATAAGCTCCATAAAATGAACTATTGGATTATAGTACAGCAACCCTTGAAGAGCCTGTGGCATATCCTGCATGGAGTAGAATATCGCTGAGATAAACATCAATGGAGATAAAATCAACTTCACAACTTTTTGGAAGCTATCAAAAAAAAGACCAATAACTGCTATAAATAGTCCTACACTTAGAGAGAAGAGAATCAACCATAAAAAAGAGAGAATTAAAACCCCTAAATTTTGAACACTCATATCAAAACCGAAATATAGACCAAAGATTATAAACACAACGGCAATAACCCCCGTTACCAGAACCTCAACCATTACACGAGCTATCAGCGTATCTATAGGTTTAACCTGTTTATAGGCATATAACCCCTTATTGGTACTAAATGAACTCATAGAGCGATCAACAAGATGTTTAAATAGATTAAATGCAACAAACCCTAAAGTAATAAAAACAGGATAATCAAGTCCTGAATTTGAACCAAAAAGAAGAACTTTTACCGTGACAAATATAGAAATCTGCATCAAAGGCTCAAAAATAACCCAAAAATACCCCAACTTCCCAGCAGAAAATCGAACATTGACCTCTCTTAAAAAAAGAGCATATATTACCGATTTTTGTACCTGCCAAGGAGTTCTTTTATACAACTATCTACCCCACTATCCCTGTTGTATCTATAACACTAGTGAGACTCTCTCCATCAATAGTTATAAACTCTTTATGTCTTACTAAAATCACAACAACATCAGCACTCTTTAGAGCATCAGATAAAGAGACAAACTCAATATTTTTGCGATTGGCAAGAACCGCTGGAAGCCTCTTTATATTAGGTTCAACTGCTAGGATACTGAAATCTGCACTATCTGAAAGCATCTTTGTAATCTCCAAGGCAGGAGACTCACGAAGGTCATCAATATTTGGCTTAAATGCCAAACCTAAACAGGCTATCTTTGGATTTTTGATATCTTTGACCGCCTCTTTTACTTTTGAAACCACAAATAGAGGCTTCCCATCATTTATCTCTCTTGCTGTTCTCATAAGTCGTGCATCATCTGGAAAAGCATTGACTATAAACCAAGGGTCAACAGCGATACAATGTCCACCCACTCCACACCCAGGTTGCAAGATATTGACACGAGGATGTCTATTTGCCAAAGAGATAAGCTCCCATACATCTATATCCATCTTATCACACAGTATAGAGAGTTCATTTGCAAAAGCTATACTAACATCCCGAGAGGCATTCTCTGTAAGTTTACTCATCTCTGCTGTTCTAGAGTTGGTTGGGATACAATCCCCTTTTACAAATATCTTGTAAAGCTCGGTTGCCACCTCTACACATTTGGTTGACATACCACCGATAATACGGTCATTCTCTACAAGTTCACGAATCACATGACCAGGTAAAACCCTCTCTGGGCAGTGAGCGATACGAATATCTGACTCATCCCCTGCATGTTGCGGAAATGTTAAGTCTGGTCTCTCTTCGGCTAACCACCCTGCCATCTTCTCCGTTGTGCCTACAGGTGAGGTTGATTCCAATATAACAAGATTACCCTTTTTAAGTACTTTTGCCAAGGCTCTAGTGGCAGACTCTATATAGTCAAGATTTGGAGCATGGTCATCACCTTTGAAAGGTGTAGGAACAGCCATTATAAATGCATCAGCCTCTACAGGTGTAGTAGTTGCTTTGAGATACCCCTCGCTCACAGTAGAGCTAACTAAAATATCTAAATCTGGCTCAACAATGTGAATCTCTCCTCTGTTGATGATATCAACTGTATTGGGATTAACATCCACACCAATAATTTGAACTTTACGAGAAGCTAATACCGCCGCGGTAGGAAGACCGATATACCCTAAGCCTATCATACATATTTTATCAAATTTCATCTATTTCCTTAAATATTAAACTTCTTGCAAAACTAGGAACCGATGGCTTTAGCCTAATGCCAATGAATTAAGCTTTTTTTGAACCAAATAGTTCGGGTGTAAACACGCCGATTCCGAAAATGCAAATTGCATATAAGGAAACGATGGCTTCA
>NZ_JAACKB010000298.1 GCF_010892395.1 Sulfurovum sp. bin170 | reverse complement strand
TATATGCAATTTGCATTTTCGGAATCGGCGTGTTTACACCCGAACTATTTGGTTCAAAAAAAGCTTAATTCATTGGCATTGGACTTTAGTCCCGAATATTGCGAGGCTGAAGGCATCGGTTCCTAGTTTTGAAATAAGTCTATTAGAAGTATAGCTAAAATATCACCTCTTAAACGGCTTAATCAAAACAAACAGTTTCGGCAAAAGCAAAATATCAGCAATCAAAGCTGTCAACATAACTAACATAGTCAACAGACCAAAATAGATAGTCGGTACAAGATTTGAGAGAACCAAGATAGAGAACCCAATCATAATGGTCACAGAGGTATAATACATCGCATAACCAATTGAGTTATCACTTTTGTTAACTGCTCCCATATAGTCATGCTCTTTGTTGTACTCCTCTATAAATCGGTGAATATAGTGAATCGTATTGTCAACTCCTATCCCTATGGCAATGGCGGCGATGGTGATGGTCATAATGTCCAGAGGGATTTGGAACCAACCCATAAAACCAAAAATAATGCCTATGGGAACCACATTGACCGTAAGAGCTATGAGTGCAATTTTGAGTGACCTAAAGAGAATCAAAAACATTATGGTGATGATAAGGAGGACAAATCCCAGTGTCTTTATCTGTGAGTCGAAAAGTGACTGCAACATATTGTTGTAGAGTACCATAAGACCCGTGAGTCTAAATTCTGCTTCGTTAGGATTAATGATCTTTGCCAAATCATGCTCTATCTTCCCTAGAAGTTGCTCTCTTCTTAGATTGTCATTGGAGTCGATAATACGCGTGGCAAATCGTACTTGACTATTTTCAATACTGATATAAGGGGAGAGGATAAAATCTTTATATTTTTTAGGTAAGTTGTTATAGAGCAGTGCCAGTGTAAAACCATCCAGCTCTTTATTATGGTTGAGCCTCTTCCCAATTTTCAGTATGGTTGCTAGTGATTGTGTATTGCCTATCTCCTCTAACCCATCCAGATAGTTGTGAATTTGCATGACCCTGTCCATCTTTTCTTTGGTAAACCAGTACTGCTCCTCATCTTCACTTGCCGAAAATTCATCTTCAAACTCATCAGAATCATCTTCTGTGCTATCTACTTTTTGCTCCTCTTTAAAGGTAACCACAATATCCAAAGGAGTGGTTCCTCCTAGCTCTTTATCAATAACTCTCATCCCCTTATATATCTCTGTATTTTGTTTAAAGTAGTTGATAAAGCTGTTCTCTACGATGAGCATAGAGGCTCCAGAAATACTAAATAGGATAACTATAAAAGTAACGATGAAGATAGATTTTCTATCATATTTGACAATATCAGCACTGGTTTGGGTCAGAGAAAAACTATTTTTGGCTCTCTTCTTTTTGGGTTTGAGTTTCGCAAACTGTATCAATACCGTGGGGAAGACAATATAGGCAATCAAAAACGAGAAGATAATCCCTGCACTCATCATCCATCCTAGATTGATAACTGGTTTGATGTTGGAGACAATCAGTGATGAGAACCCTGCTATGGTGGTGATAATCGCAAAAAAGGTCGGTGTCGCTTTGGTCAGAATCGTATATAGTATCAGACGGTGGTTTGAGGCTTTTGGATATTTGCTTAGAAGTTCATTGTATCTTACGATGAGGTGCAGAACTATAGAGATGGTAATAATAAGTTGCAGGGCAATAAAATTAGAAGAGATAACCGTAATCTCCCAACCAAAAAAGCCCAAACTACTGGTAATCGCAATCACGGAGAGGGTACAGATAAGGATAGGCAGTGTCACCCAACGAACTGTTCTAAAAACAATCCATAAGATAACAATGAGGATAAGGATAAGTGTTGAACCATAGATAAGCAAATCACTCTCAACAAAACCTATAATATCATTGGAAATCATATTGACCCCACCCAAAAAGAGAGAAGCAGAGCCTTGATATTTTTGCATAATGGCTCGAATATCCTCTATATTTTGATGTTCAATGATTCGCCGTTCATCTCTATGGGCTTTAAACTCTTTTGACTTTGAATCTTTTTGAGCCAAGAGTTCATGGTACTTTTTATCCTCTTTTAAATTGATAATAATGCTACTGGTTTTGAAATCTTTGCTGACCAGATTGGCTCTATAGAGTGGACTGGTTAAAAATTCCTCTTTGACTAAAGCTCTGTCAGGATTGCTGTTTTGTAGTGTCTTGACATCATCTACCAGCTCTTTTATCTCTTTGGGTGGAGAGAGGAGTAGAGGAACCGTGAGTATAGAGTCTATCGACGCTACCAGTGGCAGTTTTTTCAAATCACTGCTAAGATTTTTAATGGTCTCCAGACTCTCATCAGATAACAGTTCACTATTTGGACTGTAAGTAATAACTAAAAAGTTAGAAGTTTTAAATCGCTCATTGACCTCTCTACTAAAAGCCAAATCTTTATCATTTTCAAGCAGAAGCGTTTCGGCCGAGGCATCTATCTCTAGTTTTGTAGCGTACTGTCCAAAAGATAAAATGGCAATAATAAGTAGTGCTAAGACTGCTCTAGGATATTTTAGTATTACATTTTGGTAAAGTTTTTTTAGCATCATATCCCTTTGTATATTTTATAACGAATCAATCAACTCATCAATACTCTTTGTCCTCAAAAACTCCGAAAACTGTTTACGATAAGTCTGAATAATACTCACTCCTGCAATATCAATATCATAGATAAACCAATCCTCACTATCTTTGACTTTATAGAACTTATAAATAACCTCATAAGTATCATCTTTTCCTATAATATCACTATATACCTTGATTCTATTGCTTTTAACCTTCTCTAACTCTTTAACTAAAACTTTCTGGTCAGTATAGAGTTCAAGTTTTTCAAAATATGAAGCTTTTAATTTATGCTCATACTTATCAATAAAGGTCTCTTTTTGTTTATCTGTTAAAGTTTTCCATTTTTTTCCCAAAGAGATTTTGGACATTATTTTATAATCAAATACAGGGTCAATAACCATATATACACGGTCTTGCTGTACTTCTCTCTCTAACTCTTTATCTTGCAGAAGCGTTGTAATCTTCTGAATCTTTAGGTTCATTACCGTTTTTATCTTGCCCTCATCAATAGCAAAAGCAAGTGTAATTGCAACAATTGGGTAGAGTACCAATAACTTTTTTAACATTCTAAATCCTTTTTTCTTTTTGTAGAACGATTACTAGACTTCTTTCAAAACTAGGAACCGATGGCTTTAGCCTAATGCCAATGAATTAGCGAGGCTGAAGCCATCGTTTCCTTATATGCAATCTGCATTTTCG
>NZ_JAACKB010000297.1 GCF_010892395.1 Sulfurovum sp. bin170 | reverse complement strand
TAAAACTATCTATGTATATCTTGATTCCATTTGTGCTTATCGCAAAAGAGCCTGATTTGGGTACAGGATTGGTGCTTCTATTAACTGGATTTGGGGTACTCTTTATTATAGGCATTCAGACGCGTATCTGGTTAGGGCTAATAATTATCCTAGGATTAGCAGCACCTGTAATATATACACATGGTCTAAAACCTTACCAAAAACAGAGAGTCGCAGACTTTTTAGGAAAACCAAGCTATCATGTTCAACAATCTCTTATCGCTATCGGTTCAGGTGGAATGAATGGTAAAAACCAAGAAGATGCAACACAGACCCAACTAAAGTTTCTCCCTGTCTCCTCTACAGACTTTATTTTTGCCTATCTGGGTGAACGGTTTGGATTTGTAGGGATGATAGGGACTATCGCTCTATATGCTATATTTATTATACATCTTCTACAGATTGCTATGACCAATACAAAAGATTATTTTGTCAAAGTATTTGCATCAGGCATGGCTTTTCTATTTTTTATATATATGACAGTAAATATCTTGATGACAATAGGATTGGCTCCCGTTGTGGGTCTTCCTCTGCCCATGTTTAGCCACGGAGGGACATCTTTTATAATTTTTGCAGTTCTTTTTGGTATTTTGGAAAATTTACTTGCTTTTCGTTTCTATTTTATGTATAATGCCGACTCGAAAGTAACATTTTCAAAGCGTAAACCTTTAGTTAGATCTAGGTATCGCTAAATATCTTTCATGCAGGTGGGTTTTTAGCTCAGCTGGTTAGAGCACTCGGCTCATAACCGAGTGGTCCGGGGTTCGAGTCCCCGAGAACCCACCACCTACTTTTTTAGACAATCAAATTTTTAATATTTTTAGCATACTTTATAAGAATTAAAGTTTTAGACAAGGGAGTCCCTTGTCTCTACTGTTTTGAAATTAAAATATTATAGAGACAATATTCTTAATTCATTGGCATTGGTCTAAAGCCATCGTTTCCTTATGTGCAATCTGCATTTTCGGAATCGGCGTGTTTACACCCGAACTATTTGGTTCGGTGGTGCATTTATGCCCACCAAAAAAGTTTAAGCCGTAACCCCAGTAGTCAACTCTTGAAGTTCAACAAACGAGATAAGAGCTATATCTATATCTCTTCCCATAGTTCGTTCGGCTTCTGCTACAATAGATTTAAATATTGTCAAATCTTCATCTTTTAAACAGACTAAAATATTAGCTCCAGAATCCAAAGCATCAAGCATCATCGTTCCTGCTTTTCTATATGCAATCTCATAATTAGAATCCACAAGGGTCTGTCCCGCAAGTTTTGTTGACATAGCAAACTCAACAAACTTAGCATCACTATTGATAATAGCCTTTTTTGTCTCTTCTACTAATTGAGCAGATAGAGCATCTCCTGCATATATAGCAACAGCTTGACCCGTTATCGAATCCAGTTTAACACTCTCTTTTTTGGCTAAAGTTAGTGCTGATATTTTATCTATAAATGTTTTTTCTCTCTTCACACCAACCATCTCTTTGAGTTTAGCAATAGTCTCTGTATAATCCTCTTTAACAAAGAGATTGTTTTCATACTCACAACATGAGATACCATCAAACTCATCACTAATAGCAGACAATATCTCTTTTTTATGAACATTGCCATCGGCTATCATCTTGGAAGCTAGAAGAAGAATCGCATCTCCAATATACTTATGATTATAGTTAAATGTCTCTGAAGCATAATGTAGTGGATAGAGAGTCATATAATAAGCCAAATCCTCTTTTGTGGAGTAGTGACCCAAAAGATGTCTAAACTGATGCATAAAATCACGATTATTGATTATAAGTCCATTATCAGAACGATACTTCAATGCAGGGTCAATAGTAAGTTCCGTACCCAATCTATCAACAATAGTAGATATCTCTTCCTCTCCTGTAACCATCAAGTCATTTACTCTAAAGATTAAATCTTTTTGGGGATAAGAGAAATCCCTATTTTTCTCTTTTATCATTTTGAGAATCTCTTTTA
This sequence comes from Sulfurovum sp. bin170, assembly GCF_010892395.1. Lineage (GTDB taxonomy): Bacteria > Campylobacterota > Campylobacteria > Campylobacterales > Sulfurovaceae > UBA1140. The sequence goes on along the minus strand of NZ_JAACKB010000297.1, from coordinate 10 downwards.
GTTTAATCCC
>NZ_JAACKB010000296.1 GCF_010892395.1 Sulfurovum sp. bin170 | reverse complement strand
AGAGATTATAACTGATGACTATGATGTAGAGGGAAATTTTTATATTACACCAAATAGAGTTTTTGATAAAAACAATTTTAAATAAATTTAGGCTCCAATAAAGGAGAAAATATGATAGAGATAGTAGCAACCGTAACAGCTGTTATGGGTGCATTGGCTAGTTATATGTTTGTAAAAAATGATAACAAAAAACAGTTTAAACATCATGAGACGGAAGCAAAAGCGAAGGCAAGTGCGATTGCACATGAGGCTGAACATCTTTTGCAAGAGGCGAAGATTGAGATAAAAGAGCATGAAGTGGAGCTTGAAAAAAAGTTTCAAAGTAGAGTTTTGGAAGTTGAAAAACAGAAAACAGAACTCTCTCTTGAACTGAAATCTTTAGATGAAAAAAAGATAGAACTCTCTAATAGTAAAAAAGCTTTAGAGAAAAAAGAGGAGTATATAGAGACTCTGGAAGAGGAGAAAAAAAGAGAGATAGCCAACACTGTTTCTGTTTTGGAGAAGAGTGCAAGTATGACTAGAGATGAGGCAAAAACATATCTGTTACAGCAGGTTGAGGAGCAGTCACAACTAGAACTTGCACAGCTCATAAGAAAATATGAGAAAGAGGCACACAAAGAGGCTAAAGCAAAAGCTGATTATATTATATCACAGGCAGTAACTAGATACTCTGGTGAGTTTGCAGGTGAGAGACTTATCAATATTATTAATCTTCCAAGCGATGAGCATAAGGGGCGGATAATAGGTAAAGAGGGTCGAAATATCAAAAGCTTGGAGCAGTTGTTGGGTGTTGATATTATTATAGATGAGACACCTGGTGTTATTATCGTTAGTAACTTTAATCTATATCGTAGAGCGATTGCTACACGGACTATTCAGCTTCTTGTAGAGGATGGACGAATTCACCCTGGTCGTATAGAAGAGGTTCATAAAAAGGTTAAAAATGAGTTTGAACAGAAGATTTTGGAAGATGGTGAGAATATTGTTGTAGAGCTTGGACTGCTTCCTATGCATGAGGAGTTGATGAAACTGCTTGGACGAATGAAATATCGTGCAAGTTATGGACAAAATGCTCTAGCGCATACACTAGAGGTTGCAAAATTAGCGTCACTCATGGCTGCTGAGATGGATGGTGACCCAAAACTGGCTCTTCGTGCAGGGCTACTGCATGATATTGGTAAAGCACTCACCCAAGAGGTTGGAGGCAATCATGTTGATTTGGGTGCTGATATCTGTAGACGATATGGTGAACATCCAACAGTTATCAATGCGATATATGCACATCATGGACACGCAGAGCCTGATAGTGTAGAGAGTGCAGCTGTCTGTGCAGCAGATACTTTGAGTGCATCGAGACCTGGGGCTAGACGAGAGGTGTTGGAGAGCTTTACAAAACGGGTCAAAGATATAGAGAAGATTGCTAAAACGCAAAAAGGTGTGAGGGATGCTTATGCTATAAATGCGGGTAGGGAGATTAGAATTTTTGTAGATGCAGGACAAGTTAATGATAGTCAGATAACTGTTCTGTCCAAAAAGATTGCAAAAGAGATAGAGAATAAGGTACAATACCCTGGCGAAATTAAAGTCACCGTTATTCGTGAAAAACGAGAAGTTAATTACGCAAGATAGTTATATAAGGAAGAGAATGAGAAAATTAGTACAGTTTTTACTTGCATCAGTAATGATATTTACTTTGGGATGTAATGCAAAGGAGTCAACAGACTCCAATAAATCATCTGTTAAAACAGAAGAGTCTACAATCGTTGTATTGGAGACAACACAAGGTAATATTGAGTTGAAAATGTTTTCCAAAATAGCACCTTTGGCTGTTGAAAATTTTACAACACATACAAAGAATGGTTATTATGATGGTATTATCTTCCATAGAGTAATCAAAAGCTTTATGATTCAATGTGGTGACCCAACAGGAACAGGAAGAGGTGGAGAGTCTATTTGGAAAAAAGACTTTATAGATGAATTTAAACCAAATGTTGTTTTTGATAGACCTCAACTTCTTGCAATGGCAAATCGTGGGCCAACTACAAATGGAAGCCAGTTCTTCATTACAACCGTACCAACTCCTCACTTGAATGGAAGACATACAATATTTGGAGAGGTTATCTCTGGTCAAGATATTGTTAGAAAGATAGAAAATATTAAAGTTGGACGAGGTTCAAAACCACTAGAGGAACAGAAAATTATAAAAGCCTATATAAAGTAGGTTCGGTATCACCGAACAAAGGATATTAATCAAAAAAATAGATTTAAATGCCCTACGAACAGAGCGAGAAAAGTGCATAGAGTGGAAAAATATTAAACCCTATTGGGAGGCTGTAACAGCTCTTCCAAAAGTAGATAGTGTAGAGCTTAAACTAGGTGATACAATTGAGATATATCCCTCTAATCTATCAGAAGAGGATGAGGCTTATATCTATAAATCTGCAAAAACCATTTGGCCTTGGCGAAAAGGTCCATTTCAAATTTCAAAAACATTTATCGACAGTGAGTGGAGAAGCAATATCAAATATGATCTGCTTCGACCCCATTTTGACCTAAAAGATAAAATTGTTGGTGATATTGGTTGCAATAATGGATATTATCTCTTTCGAATGATGGAGGATAAGCCAAAAAGACTAGTAGGTTTTGATCCATCTGCTATTCCCTATTGTCAGTTTAAATTTTTAGACCATTTTATAGGGAGTGATATTAAGTTTGAGCTTTTGGGTGTTGAGCATGTTGAGCATTATGAACATAAGTTTGATATACTCTTCTGTCTTGGTGTACTCTACCATAGAGCAGACCCTATAGGTTCTCTTAAGTCGCTCTATAAAGGGCTAAATTTTGGTGGAGAGCTTATACTGGATACCTTTATGATAGATGGAGAGGATGAGATATGTTTGACTCCTAAAAAGCGATACTCAAAGATACCAAATATCTACTTTATACCAACTATATCTGCTCTAAAAAACTGGT
>NZ_JAACKB010000295.1 GCF_010892395.1 Sulfurovum sp. bin170 | reverse complement strand
CTAAAGCCATCGATTCCTAGTTTTACAAAAAGTTTATTTAAAAATAGAGAGAAATATATAATGATAAAAATAGCAATTATAGGAGCAGGTAAGTGGGGTCAAGCACTCTATCATGCATATAGTCAAAACAATAAAGTAGTCATCAACTCTCGTAGTCAAAAAAATATAGAGAATTTTGTCTCTTTGGATGAAGCGTTGTCTTGTGACTACTTGGTAATGGCACTTCCTGCTCAAGTTGTTCGTGGATGGATGTCTGAAAACTTTGAGGATAGAGGGCAAAAAATCTTAGTAGCTGCCAAGGGGATAGAGACCTCTACAGGGGCATTTCTCAATGAGGTCTACGGTGAGTTTGTTTCGCTTGATAGATTGGCATTTATCTCTGGTCCCTCTTTTGCCACAGAGGTACAAAAATCTCTTCCTACGGCTCTAAAAATCTCTTCTCTCAATTTAAACTTAGCTCAAATTTATGCTGATGCATTGCCTGATTTTATCAAAGGTTATGTGGATGATGATGTTGTGGGGGCAGAGGTCTCTGGCGCTTATAAAAATGTGATAGCCATTGCTAGTGGGGTTTGTGACGGTTTGGAGCTTGGAAATAATGCAAGAGCCGCTCTAATCTCTCGTGGTTTGGTTGAGATGACGCGTTTTGGTGAGTATTTTGGAGCTAGAAGGGATACTTTTTTATCTCTTGGTGGTGCAGGGGACTTGTTTTTGACAGCTAGTTCTCAGCTTTCACGCAACTATAGAGTTGGGCTTGGATTGGCTCATGGCAAGAGTATTGATGAGATACTTGAAGAGTTGGGTGAAGTGGCTGAGGGGATTCCTACTACCAAGGCACTCTACCGTATTGCTCATAAAGAGGATATATATCTACCCATTGCGGATGAAGTCTATAAGATGTTAGAGGGTAAAGACCCGTTAGTTTGTGTAAAAGACCTGTTAAGTAGTTAATATTTTATAATATCTATGTTAAAATTCATGAATGATTAAAAAAATAAGACGGAAGATTAAGAAAGTTTTTAGAGAGCTTCTTCTTTATCATCATAGTTCACTAGAGTATCGTGCCAAGGTATTGACTCTAGTTGTTGGTGTCAATCAAGAGATACGACCCTGTGAAAAGGAGTTGCTCTACGCTATAGCATGTGAGATTTATGACAATGATGAGGAGAGAGCAGAGATATTGGTAGAGGCTGTTATGGAGTATTTTGATAAGATTATCAGTGATAATGGTTTGAATTTTGACCATTTGGTTTTTCAGATAGAGAAAGAGACCAAGGCGGTTAAGCGTTTTTCTGATAAGATAAATATAGATGCGTTGAATAAGTTTCAGTCTTGTATTGACAATGAAGAGGATAGAGTATATCAGCAGAGAGTTATAGCTTATCTTGCTAGTCTGAAGGAGAAGTATGGAAGTGTATAGATTTATAGTTAGAGGAAGAGTGCAGGGTGTATGGTATCGGAAGTTTGTATCCCAAGGGGCTATGAAGATGCAGATAGAGGGATATGTGAAAAATCTAGCAGATGGAACCGTAGAATCTGTTGCAGTGCTTTTTGATGAAGATGTAGAGAAGTTCAAAAAGATTTTGCAAGATGGCTCTCCTCTAAGTTCTGTAGAGAGTATAGAGATGAGTGTTTTAGACAATGATGATTTGGTCTATGATGGCTTTGAGATAAGGCGTTAGAGATGAGTAGTGGTTGGGGTTGTCAACATCTTACGACATATGGAGATGAGAAGGAGTGGTGTAGGCTTTTGAAAAAAAAGTGTAAGCCAAATATGAAAGGGTGTATACTTTATGGTAAGTTTACCTTTTCAGAGCCTGAGTTGCCAAAAGATGAGACTCGTAAGGTAAAGAGTAGGAGTGATAATCCGTTGGGGTGACTATGATACTCCAAGGGAATAAACACGCAAATTATAATGTACCTCATACAATAGACCTCTTTCCAAACTAGGAACCGATGGCTTCAGCCTCGCAATATTCGGGACTAAAGTCTCCGATTCCAAAGAGTTTTACATACTCTATATTCTCTTGTGTTATCACGCTGAGAATATCTATCAACAGATATTCCTAGTTCCCTCATCGTAATCTACTTTAAATTTTTGAAGCGTAGTTTTGATATGTGTTATCATTGGTTTAGGTGCATAGTGAAGTAAGTCTAAAATCTCTCTTACATCTTTTGAGTATCGTAAGTTATATTCACTAGCATACTCAATATCAAAACTAAAAAGCTCTTGTTCCGAAACCTCTAAAACTTCAGCTATATAAGGGATAAGTTCTATCTTTAATTCTCGTTTACCACTTAGGTATCTATAAATTGTTTGTACAGATGGTGTTTCCCCTGAAAGTCTTAATTTTGGTTCTAAATTTATGAGTTTATCTACAAATTCTTTTTTTGTCATATTTTTTTCACTGATAAGATAGTTTACTTTTTCATACACTTCCACTTGATTGTATCCATATTGGTTATTT
>NZ_JAACKB010000003.1 GCF_010892395.1 Sulfurovum sp. bin170 | reverse complement strand
TATAGTTGTTTTTTGATTAAATTATAACATTATTTATATAAAATACGACTATAGATGTATTAATTGTATTAAACTAATTTTTTAATTATAAATATAGCTATAATTGTATTTTATATGGGGTCAACATCAAAATAACTACCGAAGCCAACCTACCCATAGAGAAAAGTGAAGCGATAATCGAAGCCGTCAACAGCATCGTCCAAAGTCAAGGAAAACTGTTGCGACTCCCAGGCTCTATCGGAAGTGGTGCAGGAGTTGACCATTTGTCCATTGTCGCAACCTATGTCAACCGACATGAACGAGAAGAGGATATTTGGGAGATTGCTAGGTATCTTAGAACTGAAATCGCCAAGATTCCCAATGTCAAACAGTTGGTCATTACCCCTTATGGAGCAACAGCCTTGGCAAGTATTCGAGCATCGGTCGATACCTTGTTAAGCTCTCCAAACTATGGAAAGCTTCAAGAGGCAGGAGTTGAAGTAGAAAAAGCGATGAACAACACCCAAGGCATCATCTCGGTCTCTAAAACATGGGACATGGACAAAGTGGTCTATAACCTTGAAATCAACGAACAAGAGGCGATGGAGTATGGTTTAAGACGCTCTGATGTGACAGCACAAATACAGATGATGCTTCGTGGTGTTCCTGTGGCGACTTTTCCCAAAGCCAACTCTATGGACTATACTGTGAGAATTTGGTTACCTCAAAAACAGATAGATGATTTTAAAACCATTTTAACCACACTGATTGTCACACCAAAAGGTAAAATACCTCTGAACAAAATAGCCACAGTTAGTTACAGTAAAGAGCCAAGCACCATTACACGAGATGGATTAAACTACACGCTTGAAGTCTATGGAGACAGAGAGAAAGGGGCTATCTCACACATTATGGCAAATCTTGAAAAAGAGATGGCAAAGATGTTCAACTCCATTAAGATTTCACTGATGGTGCTGTTTTCTATTCCTTTAACCATCATAGGAGCTTCATGGACAATGTTGGCGATTGGCTATCATGTCTCCATGCCTGCGATGATGGGCTTTATGTTGCTTTGTGAACAATGCTATTTTACTCATTCACTTTGCATTAGAACAGATGAAAGCTGGGATGAACAAAACAGAAGCGATGTTGGAGTCCATAAAGATACGAACCCGACCTGTGTTGATGACGGCGTTTGCTGTGAGTGTGGGGATGTTACCTGTGGCTCAGGGGTCTGCTATTGGGCTTGAACTGGGGCTGTGGCGATTGGTGGGTTGATTGTTGGGACTTTTATGACGCTGGTTTTTATTCCTCTTGTGTTTGTTTGGTGGGTTGGGGATGGGGTGGTTGAGGGGTAGTTAGTTTAACCAATTCTCATACTTGAACTTGGGTTCAAGTTCAGCTAATCTCTTAAAAATACCATCATTACTAATCAAAATAGCCTCTTGACCCATAGAGATAGAGGCTATAACCAAGTCCAAATCATTCTTTTTTGCATCTTTAGCTGTAATGCCTGTGGCTTTTTTATATTGTAGTTTTAGTTGGCTAAAAAAAGTAGCTCCATTGGCATCAAGAGAAAAGATATTTGTATCTTGGTCATTTTGTAAAAACTCTAAGGCATTTTTGAAGATGGCTTTTAACTCTTCATTTTTAAAACTATCCATTCCATAGGTAAGCTCATAAATACTAATAACCGAAATACCCACTATGTCGTCATCGTTTAAATAGTTAAGATGCTCTACTACTTTATGATGATGTGCTGATTTTTTATCCCAAAGATAAGAGACTATATCGGTATCTAAAATATATTTGTTCATTTTCTCTCTATTTACTGTTTAGTTCTCTAAACTCAAAACCATCTCTCATCTCCAAGCTTGTTTTTTGGATATGCTCGGTAATTTCAGGTGTAGTCAGTCCACTCATTCTATCTGCAAATGCTCCCCATTTTCCTTTGGGTTTGGTTGTTTTTTGAGGAGTCTTGACTTGATTATTTAAAAAATCAGTAAACATCTTTTTAATTTCATCAATGCTTTTGTTTTGGATGAATTTTGCTACTTCTTGGTTTTGGATATTGATAATGCCTATATCTAAAGATAATTGCATGGTTTACTCCTTTGTGTTTGTTGTTTTTAGTATAGCTAAAGAGTTTGAAGTTTACACTTTGGCTCTATTAGCTTCCTCTCTATCAAACTTAAAATCTTTTGTTTTTAACGAAATAGGTTTGGAGCTTTGAGTTTTACTTGTGCTTATCTCTAGCCCATCATCTTTAAAATGCTCTCAAAGCCATAGTAGGTTATCAAATAGTTCTTGATTTTCTGTTTTAATGGTTATGGTCATTTTTCAACTCTTCTATTTTTTCAAGAGAAAGATTGGTACATCGAGCAATTATCTCTAACTCTATATCCTCTTTTAATAAGTTTTTAGCAATATTAACGGAGGTCTCATATTTATCTATCGCTTCCATTGTCTCGTCCATATAATCTTCTCCTGAGAAGAGAGATTTAAAAAGATTTTTTGTGACAACTTCCGATATATCTCTTTGAGGTTGGGTTTGCATTGTAGCTCCTTTTGTTGGTTTTATTATAGCTATTTTTAGCCAAGTTAACCTTTTAACAAAAAATGTTAAAACATCTCCATCACTTCATCTAAATTCATTCGTACCCACTCTTCTCTAAACCCAACACCCACACGAATGGCATCATCAGCAAGTGCATAAACTTTCTCTTTGTCTACCTTGCCTGTGTTAATAATATTTTGAATATCCTCCTCATCATTTTGAGCAAAACGAGAGATTTTAGAGACAATCAAATCTTCAGGAGCTAAAAGATAAATCTCAAACTTCTCTTCAATGGTTATCATGTGAATAGCTCTATATTCATAATCCTCTTAAAGAAGCCCAAATGTACTGTTGTAAGTATGGTCATAATGCACCTGTTCAAGTTTCCCCTCACTATTGAGCCAAACCACAAACAAATCTTTTGGAATATTGACAACAAAAGGCATAATCAAATCAACATCATCTGAAACTCTAGCATTACAATAATAGTGAACAGCTCCACCACCTGTAAGATAGGCTCTAACGGGTTCTTGTTTATGGCTATCAGGTATCTGTTTGGCTATCTCTTCCATCATCTGAACAATGGCTTCACTAAAACTTTTGGCTATCATGGCTAAAACCTACCCGTCATTTTAAACTGATTAAATCGTGCCATATCTATACCATTGGTTAGACCATAAAGCCTAGCCAGTCCATTACCTGTTTCATTTTTATTGCCATGATAAAAACCTACATTGACCTTGGTATCAAAAGAGAGTTGAACCATTTTATCGGTTAAGAAACTATAGAGGTAGGCACTTCTTGCTCTTGCTATAAGAGAAAGAGTTGTGTCCTTTGTCAACTTTAGCCACACAGAACTGTCTCGACCCGATACAAGAAGTTGATAGAGACTCTTTTCAAAATCTCTTAGAGAGTTAAAGTGTTGTTC